>JAGGYX010000063.1 GCA_021162305.1 Thermoplasmata archaeon
ACCATAAATTCGTATTTTTATTCCCGTATCTATGTTTCAGGCAGAGCTGGAAATATTGTGAGGATGGAATATTATGGAAATGTGGATGGAAATGAAACACTGGTCGGATATATGGAATTAGTATCTTATCATAAAAATAATGCATGGGACAAACAGAAAACCATTTGCATTCATGAATAAAAAACCTTGAGCTTTTTATATTCCATTTTTATATTCCAAAATCATTTTTTCTCTCAGCTCCTCATGATAAAGCAATGAAGCTGGATGATGAACTGGATATATTTTTTTCTCACCCAAAAACAATTTTCCATAAAATTCTTCTGGTAGCTTTATTCCATATTTATCCATAATGTATTTTGTAGCATAATAGCCGAGTGGGACAATTATTTCTGGATTTATTATTTCTATCTCTCTATCCAAAAATTTACTGCATGCTTCTATTTCTTTTTTCTTTGGTTTTCTGTATTTAGGAAGCATGCATTTTATCAAATTTGTCATGTAAAACTGCTCTCTTCTCACCCCTGCCTTTTCAAACAACTCATCCAAAACCTTGCCAGATGGACCCAGAAACATTTTTCCTTCTTCATTTTCAATTTTCCCTGGAGCCTGAACAACTATCATTACACGAGCGTTTAAATCTCCTTCTCCAAAAACTTTATGCAAGGCTGTCTTCCATAACTCACAATTCTTGCATTTTCTTATTTCTTCATTTAATGAATCAATTTTCACAATAGTAATATAGGCATCATAATTTCTTTTTTATGATTCTTGGAATAAAAGGAGAGAAAAATTCTGGGAAAACAAGCCTTATAGAAAAATTGATTCCTGCTATAGATGGAAAAGTGGTGGTAATAAAAAGCAGCAGCCACGAAAGTTTCGATGAAGAAGGCAAAGACACATGGCGTTATCGTAAGGCTGGAGCTAAAGTGGCGATAATAGTTGGAAGCAAAGAAGGAGCCTGCTTTTCTTCAATGAACATTGATGAAGCAATCATCATGGCAAAAAAGATGCATCCTGACTTGATTATAATTGAAGGATTTGAAAAGGTCAAAGGAGATATTATAATAACGGCAGATGAAAATGTTGATGAAATTTTGAAAATGATTTCTTTAAAGAGAAAGAAGATTGAAATTTTTGTAGATGGCAAAAAATTGCCATTAAATGAATTTATTTCTGAGCTATTCTATAAAACAATAATGGCGATGCTCTCAACACTTAAAAATGGGAAAGGAAAGGAAATTGATATTATAATAAATGGTTAGCCTTCAAAATCATTGAAATTGCAAGAAATACTAAAACCACAGAAAAAGCTTCCTTCAGCTTTTTTGCTCTCATCCTTTTTGCAAATTTTGCACCTGCTTGGGCGCCTATTATAACACCCGGAGCAAATAATACAATCCATATTGGTTCAATATTTCCAAGCATGTAATGTTTGGTTGCGGATGCAATGGATGTAAAGAATATTGAAAAACTTGAAGTGGCAACTGCAGAATGCATTGGCAAGCCAAGATAAGCAAAGAAAGGAACATTTATTATTCCTCCACCCACTCCAAGTAAACCTGAAACCAAGCCTGCAAAAAATCCACCAAATGGAATTACCCATTCTTTCAATTTTTTCTCATTATTGACATCATGCTTTATCATTCTTATTGCAACAATTACAAGAGCGATGCCAAAAATGATTTTTAAAATGCTTGCATTTATGAGCATTGTTGCCCATGCACCAATGTATGCCCCCACAACAGAAGGCAAAGCAATCAACAAACCAGCTTTATAATTGATGTGACCGTGTTTCCTATATTCAATTATTGCAGACAGAGAGGAAAAAATTATGATAGCAGAAGATGTTCCCACAGCGTGATGAATTGGCACACCAAGAAAAGTAAGGCATGGCACAATCAGGAAGCCGCCGCCCAACCCAAGCAGGGCGGCTAAAAAGCCAATTAATATGGCAAGAGTAAAGTACAATACATATATGACCATGGCATAATGGTAGCAGGATTAATATTTATTTCTGCTCGCTTAAATAAAAATCCCAAATTTTTTATATAAAGTTTGCATTTAAATTGTTAGCAAATTGATGATAAAATGAGTAAACCAATTGGAGTTAGGATAGATAGCAGGCAAGAAGAAATATGGTTGCAATTCAAGGAATTTGTAGAAGAAAAATATGGGAAAAAGCATACAGTTTTGGGAAATGAACTCGTCAGGGCATTGCAACTTTATCTTGATTTATATCAAAAAGCATCAAAAAACAATTTTGAAACCCATCTCATAAAAAAGAAGGCTGGAGAAATAGAAATAAAAAGTTTAAAAGAAATTTCATATGATTTGCTTAACACACTCATTGCAATAGCGGGATATGCAGAAAGTTTGGAAGAAGAAGTTAAAGGAAAAGAGGCACAGGAAAAAATAAAGGTTATAAAAGATCTTGCAACAAAATCACTTAAAATGTTGCAAGAGAGAATAGAAGGCATGGAATGATGAAGCTCGGCTTTTTGGTGAATCCAATAGCAGGAATGGGAGGAAGAGTTGGACTAAAAGGAACAGATGGAATGCTGCAGGAAGCAATAAAGAGAGGAGCAGAGCCTGTAGCTCCAGAGAAAGCAATTCAATTTTTAAAGACATTGAAAGAAAGGAAAATTGATTTGCAAATTTTTACAGTATCTGGAGAAATGGGACATAATGAATGCAGAAAGGCTGGGTTGGAAGCGAGAGTGATATATAAATGCAATGAACCTTCTTCTTACATCGACACTATCAATGCATGCAAAGAATTTTTAAAAATTGGTGTTGATGCAATAATTTTTGTTGGAGGTGATGGAACAGCTCGAGATATATATTCTGTGGTGAAAGATAGCATAGTCATGCTTGGCATTCCAGCTGGCGTGAAAATGTATTCTGGTGTCTTTGCATTTACACCTGAGCAAGCAGCGGAGGTCATTGAAGATTTTGATGGATTTGAGGAAAGGGAAATCATGGATATTGATGAAGAAGCTTTTCGTAAGGGAATTTTCAGGGTTAAACTGATTGGCTATGCTGTAACATTTTCCCATAAAAAAGTGCAGCATGGAAAGGATATTGTTGAAAATGAAGGAAAGGAGGAGATTGCTGAATGGATAATTGAGAATATGGAAAAAGACGTTGTTTATATCATCGGCAGCGGCTCAACAACATGGGCAATTAAAAAAGCTCTGGGAATAGATGGAAGTTTTTTGGGAATAGATGTCATAAAGAATGGAAAGCTTTTGTGCAGGGATGCTGATGAAAAAAGCATTTTGAAAAATTTGAATGGAAGAGCTAAAATAATAGTTAGCCCCTTGGGGGGGCATGGTTTCATATTCGGACGGGGAAATCAACAGATTAGCAGCAAGGTCATAAAAAAAGTTGGCAAAGATGGCATCATAGTTGTGGCAACAAAAGGTAAGCTGAGCAAACTTGACAGCCTGAAAATTGATACCGGAGATGAAAATTTAAATAAAGCTATTAGAGGATATATTAAAGTTATTACTGGATACAATGAGAGCAAAATTATGAAGGTTATTTAATTCTCTTTTTAATGACTTCAGCAAGTCTCTTTATTCCTTCTCTTATGTCATCATCATCAGCATTTGTAAAATTGAGGCGCATTGTGTTAAGTCCGTTGCCATTGACAAAGAATGACTTGCCTGTAACATATGCAACTTTCTTTTCTATGGCTTCCTGAAACATTTCAACAGTATTTATATATTCTGGCAGTTCAACCCATAAAAACATGCCCCCGCGGGGATGCGTCCACCTGCAGCCTGGCGGGAAATATTCCTCTAATGACTGCAACATGATATCTCGTTTCCTCTTATACATATCTATTATTTTTGGGAGATGATTTTTCATATAGCCATCCCGGATATAATGATAGGCTATTGTCTGTGTGAATGTGGAAGTGCATAAATCCATTGATTGCTTTGCAACAACCATTTTCTTTGCTATTTCAAGAGGGGCAACAACATAAGCTAAACGAAATCCAGGCGATAAAATTTTTGAAAAAGTCGCCATATAAATAACATGCCCCTCATCATCAAATGCTTTAATTGGAGGTATGGCATCGCCTTCAAACCTCAATTTTCCATAAGGGTCATCTTCTAAAATGAGTAAATCATACTCTTTTGCTATTTCAAGCATCCTTTTTCTTCTTTCTAATGATAGCTCGACACCTGCAGGATTCTGGAAAGTTGGAATGGTATAAATCAACTTTACATTCTCTCCCTTGCTTTTCAGCTCCTTTATTTTTTCTTCAAGCAAATCAACTTTCATTCCATTATCATCCAATGGCACGCCAACAAGCTTTGCTCCATAAGCAAGGAATGCATTTATTCCGCCAAGATATGTTGGCAAACCAACGAGCACAACATCATTTTCATTGAGGAAAATTCTTCCAACAATATCGAGAGCCTGCTGAGAGCCAACAGTTGTTAGAATATTATCCACGCTTGTTTTTATTCCATCATCTTTCACAAAATCAGCAAGCAATTCTCTAAATTCTTTCAAACCAGCTGTTGAGCCATATTGGAGAGCTTTCGAGCTTTCCCCATCCAGTATTTTATTCACAATTTCTTTTATTTCTTGAGCAGGAAATGCTTTTGGATTTGGCAAGCCGCCACCAAATGAAATAACGCCAGGTTGCTGCGAGATTTCGAGCAATCTTCTTATCTCTGATGAACGCATCTTCTTGGCATTATTCGAATATAGCTTTTCATAATCCATGTAAGCATATCCTCAGGTGGTTAATATTCATTTTCTGAGAAATGCTATCATGTATCAAGAATATTAATAAATGAATTTTATATAACCCCATGAAAAACGAAGCTCTAACAATAGACAAGCAGCCTTTAGCGGGAGGGAAGCTTTCAACATGGATTAAATTGCTCATCGAAAATAGATTTAAAATTTCTTTGCCCTATCTTCCTCGTGCTATTTATATAAGCATGCTGTCTGGCATTACCGCTCCATTTAGGTTCATAGAAGAAAGAAAATACAAAGAAGAGATAGCAGAGCAGGAGCCTGAACCAGTTTTTATAATAGGACATTTCAGGAGCGGAACAACATATTTACATTATTTAATGGGTCATGATATAAATATGAGCTATGTTTCAACATTTGAAACAATGGTTCCTTGCAATTTTCTTTTTTTCAGCAATTTTTTTAAAAATTTACTTTCTTCAAGCCTTCCAGAAACACGTCCAATGGATGATGTCAGAATGGCAGCAGACTACCCTTATGAAGAAGAATATGGAATTGCTAATTTGAGTCCATATTCATTTTATCACGACTGGTATTTTCCAAGAAGAATGAGAGAATATTTTAATAAATATGTTTTATTTAAAGATAAAAGTCTTGCAGAAAAATGGAAAAGAGTTTATTCATATCTGCTAAAAAAGTTGTTTATAAAGAAGGCAAGAGAAGAATTTTACTTAAAAATCCCCCAAATACAGCAAGGATAAAAGAATTGCTGGATATATATCCAGAAGCAAAATTTATCCATATATATAGAAATCCATATGAAGTGTTTTTTTCAACAAAAAAATTATATGAAGGAATAATGCCATTATTTACTCTGCAGAATTATGACATGAAAGAAATTGAGGAAAACATATTTTATTTTTACAAGGCAATGTATGAGAAATTTTTTAGAGAGCAACATTTGATAAAAGATGAAAATTA
The DNA here is from genome assembly GCA_021162305.1 of Thermoplasmata archaeon. Classification (GTDB taxonomy): domain Archaea; phylum Thermoplasmatota; class E2; order UBA202; family JdFR-43; genus JAGGXW01. The sequence goes on from JAGGYX010000063.1 coordinate 5,701, forward strand.
TGTTGAAATAAGATATGAAAATTTCATTAAGGAGCCATTCAAAACTTTAAAAGAGATTTATGAGGCATTGAAACTCCCAGATTTTGAAAAGTCAAAAAATCGCTTCAAGAAATATATTGCACAACAAAAAAATTATAACTCGAGGCGATACAAAATAACAAAGGAAGATAAGGAAAGGATATACGAGCATTGGAAATTCACAATTAATAAATGGGATTATTAGTATACCATTCCACCATTTCTTTAATCGTTTTTTCAAGATTATATGATGGAGTGTATCCAAGCAACTTTCTCGCTTTTTCATAGCTAATTATTCTATTTGTTCCCATTGATTTAACTCTAAACCTTGTGATTTTTAGTTCTTTTTTAAACAACGCCCCATATAGCTCGGAAAAAATGGCAACAGAATAAGCTATGAAATATGGAACATGCTTTTTTGGCTCCTCGACATTCATTAAATTTGCAATTCCCGAAACCATTTCTTTAATTTTACACGAAAAGCTCACAACATTGAAAACCTCGCCATTCTCATCTTTTTCTAAAGCCAGTCTCAAGCATTTTGCAACATCTTTTGGATGAACTATTGGAATATATGTTTCTCCATTTCCAATATAAGAAAAGCTGCCATTTTGTATTGACGAAAGCAAAATCTGCGCCGCCCTGGCGCCTGCGCCGAGCACAAGGGGTGGTCTTATTATGGAGGCATGCAAATCATGTTTTAAAATGATTTTTTCTCCAAGCAGCTTCGATTTTTGATAGGCATTTAGAGGTCGTTGAGGGCTCTCTTCAGTTATTGGTTGCATGCTGTTCGGAAATCCATATATGCCTGCTGAGCTCGTATATATTATTCTATCGATACCATTTTCAATGCATGCTTTTACAACATTTTCTGTGCCTTTAACATTTGACTCATAAAAATCTTTTTTCCGCCCCCAGTCCATGGCATAGGCAGCATTATGGAAAACAGCATCTATTCCTTTCATAGCTTTTGAAATTTCATCATATTTCCTTATGTCGCCATTTATAACGTTCTTGCCATTTCCGCTCCTGCAAAAAATTTTCACATCATAGCCGTGCTCTTCAAGCTCTTTTACTATATGCCTGCCTATGAATCCATTGCCCCCTGTAACCAGAATTTTCATAATGAAAAATATTCATCGATTAAAAACATTTGTTGTGATAGGCACTATTCAATAATAACATGGCAAAAGATTTTAATTCATATTTTACATTCATATATGTGAGTCTAACAGAATATGAAAAAAAGGTACTTTATGCAATAATAAAATATCCAACAGCAAATGATAGAGAAATTGCAGAGAAAGCGGAAGTGAAACAATCAACGGTAGCTGCAATAAGAAAAAGATTGAGAAAGGAAGGATATTTTACGACAGTTGCAATTCCAATGCTTCAAAATGTTGGGGCAGAGTTGCTTATTTTTACGCACGCAAGTTTTAATCCTGTGATACCACTTTCAAAAAGACTTGAAATAACAGAAAAGAAGATAGAGGCTTTTGAAGAAATTGTTTTTTCTCTTGGAGAAGAGGATAAAGGTTTTTCCATAGGCTTTTCAAAAAATTATACTGATATAGCAAGAATAAATGATATCAGAACAAAAACATTTGGAAAGCTTGGGCTGCTTGAAAAGGAATATCCAGATATAGCAGTTTTTCCATTTAAAATAAGTAAAACATATAGATTTTTTGATTTTTCCCATCCTTTAAGAGAGACATTTGGCATTGATGATAATGATAACCAGATAGATAATTTTTTTAAAATAGATGAAAAAAATTTATCAAAAAATGAGAAAAAACTTTTATGCAGCATAGTCAAAAATCCTGAGTTGAATTCAAAACAGCTTTCTTCAATGCTTGGATTGACAAGGCATACTATTGGACGATTAAAAAGAAAGTTTTTGAATGAAGGCTATCTTAAAATAATAAACATACCAGATTTCAAAAAATTGGGATTTTGTCTTCTCGCTTTCTATCACATTTTGTTTGACCCTCACAATCCACCAAATTTTGAAAAAGATGGAATAAAAGAAATAATAAATGACGAAACAATTTTGATGGCTGCAAGAGAATTTGAGAGCATTTTGATTTCCATACATTCAAGCTACGAGGCATACAAATCAAGCAATACTATCATACTCCAGAAATTAAAAGAAAATGGATGGATTGCAAAAAATCCCCTTGTAAAGATATATAGCCTAAACAAAACAGTTATAATAAAGAATCTCAATTTCTATCCAATAGTAAATAAGCTTCTATTTTGCTAAGCGGGGGTAGCCAAGCGGTAACGGCGCAGGGCTTAGGACCCTGTGGCGAAGGCCTTCGTGGGTTCGAATCCCACCCCCCGCATCAAGGCGTGGTTATTGAAACATCTTTCACCATTGCATATGGAGAAAATACTGGTGTTTCCACTTCCCACCAGAAAATTTGTTTTTGCTGTTTTGAAAGCATTTCTATGTTTTCGAGAATTCTCTGCATATTATCGCTTATCCTTATTCCTTTAACGGCATGCATGCCTTTTTTATCAACTCTAAATATTGCATCCCTTGCAACTGTTGAAAAATCCCCATTTCTATAATTTTGAAATCTTGTATACCATACATTTGTTATTATAATTCCTTCAAATCCTTCCATCATTTGCTCTATACCAAAGCTTCCTTTCTCAACAAAAACATTCCATGGATGAGGAGCCACTATTCCAGCATTTCCTGTGGTAATGGTATTATACTTCGAGGCTGTTGTGCTATTATGGAGATAGCTTTTCAATATACCATTCTCAATTATGCATGTTGCTTGAGTTGCATTTCCCTCATCATCAAATTTTTGTGAAGCAATTCCATCATATAGTGTGCCGTCATCATATATTGTTAAAGCATCACTTCCTACCTTTTTATTCAATTTATCTGCAAGAAAAGAATAGCCTGCATCAACATAAAAGGCAGAAGCAAAGGAAGCAACGCTCGCCATTAAATTTGCAAATGCCATTGGATAAAAAATTACATCATATTTTCCTTCTTTTATTCTCCTTGCTTTTCCTGCTTTCTTTGCAGTTTCATATGCATTTTCAGCAATACTTGAATCTATTCCTTCTACGCTCCTTGAACAACTCACATCATGCATGGAAGAATTTCTGTAAAAAGCTCTTGCGGATAAATAAATCATGCTATTTCTATCTTTTTCCATGACTCCGTTTGAATTTGCTATCTCTTTTTCATATATTGATGAAAAAACAATCCCAGCTTTTGCATTTTGTGAAATTGCATCCTCAGCTATTTCCACCATAGCATTACTGTCTATAACCCTGCTATCAAATTTTTTTCTATTAACATAATTTCTTTTATCCTGTATTCCATGATATTCGGAAGGAGAAACTATATTGAGTATTTTCATGTTTCTTTCAATAGCTTCTCTTATCTTTGCCTTTGTTGGATTGTCAACATTGAAAAAAATTTTTTTGTTTTTTCTTGCCATGAAAATTTTTAGAATGGTTTCATCCCATTCTTTTATTATCTCAACCTTTCCATTGTAAAACTTTACCTGCTTTTCTATGCTTTTTTCATTGCTCACAATTCCATCCATTCCATTTTTCATAATCAAATTCAGAGCATATTCAATCATTTTATCACCATGTTATCTATCCTAATATCAACTCCACCTGTTGTAACAGGCACACCCTGCATAGGGTCACCTTTTCCACATGTAGCAGCGTAGAATTCAAGGTTTTTTCCAACGGCAGCAACATTTCTGTAAAAGAAAGGCGTTGTAAACTCAATGGCTGGATGATATGCTATGCCTGCTATCTCACCATCCTTTATTATATATGCCTCCTCTCCAACATATTTCTGATTGTATCTCATATCATCTATGTTCCACTCCATATATGTTTTAATATAAACGCCATTCTTCACCCCTTCAATCATCTCTTCAAAGCTATAATCGCCAGGCAAAAAATATGTATTTGCCATCCTCACTATTGGCTCTCGCCCATAGGCGGCGCGGGCGGCGGCGTTGCTTTCGCTGCCCATCAAATGTGCTGTATGACGATTGTGCAAAAACTCATTTATGATGCCATTTTTGATTAGATACCTTTTCCTTGCTTTTATCCCTTCATCATCATATTTATAGTATCCGTAGCTTCCTTTTATTGCAGGCTCATCAATCACGCTTATCATTTCATTTCCAAATTTTTTTCCCAGCATGCTTGGCTTAACAAAAGATTTTCCTGCCTGTGCAGCTTCTCTTCCCCAAATGCGGTCAGCTTCCCAAGGATGGCCGCAACTTTCATGAGCTATCAAGCCAGTTATATATGGCGAGAGAATAACGCTTCCTTTTCTTGATGCTTTTCTACCTTTTTTTATTAAATCGGAAAGAAATTTTGCATCATGTTCCAGCTTCTCCTCAACATTCCATTCCTTTATCTTTTCCCATCCTCCAGCATTTCCAAATTCTCTGCTCATTTGCTCAATTCTTCCATTTGATTTCGTTACAAGATAATATAATGCCACCCTAGGAATTTTTGAATATATTTTTGCCCCTTCGCTATTCATATAAAATTTTTCCATTATCTCATCCTGATAGAAAAAGCTCTTTTGATTTTTTGATATGGAATCAAGCTCCCTTATATATTCTATCTTTTCATCAATGTCGGCATCTTTTCCTTTGACAATATCTTTTCCCTCTTCCATTTTTTCATTTCCAAATCTAACAAAATGCTTTTTTCTTGCCCTGTTTTTCATTGCTTTTTCAACTGCCTCTCTTATCTTTTTTCTGTTAACAATGTTTGAAAATGAAAAGCCAAGGAGCCCATCTTTTATTATCCTTATGGAAAACCCACAATGATGAAAGCTTTCAACGCCTTTTAACTCGCCAACATAACTTATTTCATTTCCTTTTATTTCTTCTAACCTCACTTCAGTATAATCTGCCTTCGATATTTTCAATGCATATTCTGCCAAATCTTCATCAATCATAATGATGAATGCCTGTTTGCAATTTAACTTTTCATATCGCTATTATTTTTGTTTCTGCTGTAGCAACATTCAATGAATAATCATATGCTTTCACGACAATATCATGGATTCCAAAGCTTTTATACTCGCATTCATATGGGTAGCTTGTATCATTGCATAGCATCTCTCCATCCACATAAAATGCAACACTTTTTATACCACTCTCATTGTCATATGCCTGAGCCTGAATTGTAATTTTTCCTATAACAATATTAACAAAGGAAGGCAGTATTTTCCTGTCAAAAATATATATTCCGTGATAAGGTTTTTGTATTATAATGTGCGGCGGGCGCCCATCTGCTATTACGGCATATGTATAATTTACATCTTTATGTCCCTCGCTATCAATTACAATAAGTTTAACATGATATAAGCCAGCTTTTTCATATACATGCTCTGGATTTTGTTGATTGCTTGTGCTTCCATCTCCAAAATGCCATTCATAGGTATATGGTTCTGTTCCTCCATAGGCTGAGCCATGAAATTGTATTTCTTCTCCTTCTTTTCCCTGATATGGACCATTGGCATTTGCTACTGGCCCATAATAATATATGGTTATGGCATCGCTTCCATCTGTGCCCGAATAAGCCTTTACTGTAACATATATTTTATTCCATCCATAATGAAGGCTTATGTTTATTGAAAATGTGTATGTTGTTACACCATCCAAATCAATTGTTTCAGCATAACTTCCATTTTCCCATTCCCATCTCCAAGTAAATGTTTCAAGCTTATCATGACAGCAGGCGTGAGCCACGCCGACAATTGTAATATTTCTTGTATAAAATATGGAACCATCTCCTGGTTCTCTTATCTCGACATCAACAGCATTTGAAGCGTTGCTATAAAACAATGGAAAAATCAACAATATTGCGATCATCATAGCATACTTTTTCATGTTTTACCATGAAAATATTTTTTAAAAAATTTATGTGAGAAGTGAAATAAAATAGCACAACCAAAGTAAATTTTTCTTTTCATTATGCTGAAAAGTAAGCTCAATGATAAGAATTATATAACAATTATAGTTATTATCGCATGATATGGGGAATAATTGTATTTGTGGTGTTTTTGATTTTGATAATTATAGCTGCATCGATAAAAATTGTTCGTGAATACGAGCGTGGAGTTATATTTAGACTTGGCAGACTTGTTGGAGCTAAAGGACCGGGCTTATTTTTCATAATACCCATGTTTGATAAAATGGTTAAAATTGATTTGCGGGAGCATGTTCTCGACGTTCCTGTGCAGGAAGCGATAACGAGCGACAACGTCCCTGTTAAAGTAAATGCCGTCGTTTACTTCCGTGTAATGAATCCAGAGGATGCCGTCGTCAGAATAAAGAATTATATGATTGGAACGAGCCAGATGGCTCAGACAACGCTACGTAGCATAATAGGGCAAGTTGAATTAGATGAATTGTTGAAAGAGCGTGATAAAATAAATCAACGTCTTCAGAGTATCCTTGATGAAGCAACCGATGCCTGGGGAGTCAAAGTTACAGCAGTAGAAATAAAAGATGTTCAAATACCAGAAGGCATGCAACGCGCCATGGCGAAGGCAGCGGAGGCAGAACGAGAAAGAAGAAGCAGGATAATAGCGGCAGAGGGCGAGCTGCAGGCAGCAGAAAAATTAACCCATGCAGCTGAAATCATAGGAAGCCAGCCTGCTGCATTACAAATAAGAACATTGCAGGCTTTAACGGACATAGCAAGTGAGGGGCGAACCATAATATTTTTCCCGTTCCCGATGGAAATGCTGAAGGCTTTCTTGAGTGAAAAGAAAAAATGAGTGACCAATTTATTTAAATAATTGATAATATTTACAGTCGATGGCTGACAGAAGAAAGAAGAAAGTAACGAAGGAATGGTATTCATTGATAGCTCCTGCTATGTTTGGCAAAGTTAAGCTTGCAGAAACTCCAGCAAATGATCCAGCAAAAGTTCTTGGCAGAACTGTCGAGATTTCATTGCAGGAATTGACAAATGATATTGCTAAGGCTCATATAAAATTGAAATTTAAAGTTGTTGATGTAAGTGGGCTTGAAGCCCATACTGCTTTTATAGGTCATTCTACAACAAGCGATTATGTAAAAAGAATGGCAAGAAAGCATAAGTCAAAGATTGATGGAGTTTTTGATGTTCAAACAAAAGATGGAAAAAGGATAAGAGTTAAGCCTTCCGCCTATACTGCAAAAAGATTGCAGAGTTCTCAGAAAAGGGCTATAAGGGCTATAATGAAAGATGTTATAACGACCCTTGCCAGCAATAATACTTTTGATGAGTTTGTGAAGCACATGCTAAATGGTGAAATTGGAAAGCAAACATATAAGCTTGCCAAACCAATATATCCTGTTAAAAGAGTTGAAATACATAAATCGGAGTTGCTCGAGATTCCGAAAGTGGAAGTGAAGAAAGGAGAGGAAACTGAGGAAATTGAAGAAGGGGCTGAAGAAAAGGTTGAGGAGACAGAAAGCGAGAAGAAAGAAGAATTAGCAGAAGGGACAAAAGAGGAGGAACCAGAGACAGAAGTAAAAGAAGAAAAGAAAGAAACAGAAGAGACAAAAGAAGAAGTTGAAGAAAAAGAACCCGAGGAAAGTGAAGAAAAGGAAGCAGGGAAAGAAGAAAGTTAGCCAAGTTTTTCAATTACCTTTTTCCTCAATTCTTCTATTCCTGTTCCATCCTTGCACGATATTTTAATATAATTTGTTTTTCCCTTGCTTATATCCACTTTATTTTCAACAACAATGACGGCAACATTGAACTCTTTTTTTATTTCTTCCAGCAGTTTCAGTTGTTCCTCTATACTATATCCGCAATGCATGGAAGCATCTATTATGAAAATAACCAAATCAGGCAAATGACGTAATGCAATCATTCCTTGTCTTTCAATCTCGTTTCTTTTTGCCATTGGTCTCTCGAGCAAACCTGGAGCTTCTACCACCTGTATCTTCTTTCTATCATATCTTTCTTCTACCCATATATGTCCGAGAATGAGACCTTTTGTGGTAAATGGATATGGAGCAATTTCTGGATTTGCTGATGAAAGAAGCTTTAGTAAAGATGACTTTCCAACATTTGGATAGCCAGCTATTATTACAGTTTTGATGCTTGTATCAATTGATGGCACCTCTTTCAGTTTTTTTCTTGCCTCTTCCAGGAATTTAAGCGAGGCATCGATTTCATATATTATGGATGATACTCTTCCATAAACTTTTTTTATTATCTCTTTATAATTCTCTTTTTTCTTTGCCTCTCTTATTCCATAATTTGTTATTGAAGCTATTCTCTTCCTTGCCCATTCAACAGATGCCAACGCCATCTTTAGCTTGTCTATTCCAATAAGCAGATTGATGAGTTCATAATAAAAAGGGTGCAGGTCATCGAGAGTTGGAAAAGCCCGAACATATACTTTTAGAGTATTTCCAATTATGCTCTTTACCTTCTTTATTTTATTTATTGTCTTCTTTTTCTTATCTCTATGCGTGACCTTCTTCGCACTACCAAATGCCCTATCAAGCAGCTTGTCTGCGTTCATTATTGGAGGTATTTTAAACACAATTGTAAATGCAGGCACTATTAAAAGCTCTTTCAAAACATTTTTTTATGCCTTTCACATATCAATTTGCCGCCGGCGTAGCTTAGTGGTGGAGCACCCGGCTGTTAACCGGGCGGTCGCCGGTTCGAATCCGGCCGCCGGCGCTTTCTATAAAATCCAAGCAACAGATTTATTCTTGGCACTCTCTTCATGTAATCTTTGTATGCTATTCCAAACTTTTCTATGTTTCTTTCCTCTTCTTCACACATTGCGAAATATAATAACAAAATCAATATCGCTCCTATCAAAATATTGAAAGGATGTTGTGATATAAGAACTAATGATAAAATGATTAGTATATGTCCTAAAAATTCAGGATGGCGAATAAATGCATATAAACCATTTTCCACAAGAGATTCTTTGCTTATCCCATTTTTCATTGCTTGCTTTCGTGATTGAACGGAGCTCAATAAAATAATGATTCCAGATAACAAAATTATGTATCCCAAATAAAGCAATATCATTAAATTAGCTGAATCATATAAAAGAATGGAAAATGTAATTAGCAAGAGATATAAAATGATATATGCCATATGACCGATTAAATGGCTAATGTTTTTCCCATGTTTCATATTATTCCACCAGCTTTTGGAATTCTGATAAACATTTTTTTAAGCACGATACCTATAATAACTCTTTCAATTCTTTATTGGTTATACCTGCTTGCTTCCTTTAATCCTATCCAATACAAACCCTTTCCTTTTAAGGACTTTAATAACTTTTTCAGGAGTAAGTGATGGAAGCTTAGGCATGGGTCTCTACAGTCAAAGTGTATTCGAGAGTTTCTTCTTCTGTTGGTATCTCCTCACCATGTTCTTTTAGGCTCTCTATATACAGTTCTATAGCTTCTTTTGCCATTTTTATTGCTTCTTCTATTGTGTCTCCATTTGTTATGCATCCTGGGAGAGATGGAACTATTGCTGTGTAACCTCCTTCTGGTTCTTTCCTAAGCAAGATTCGATAATTTAACCTCATGTTAATCACTTTATTTATTAATTTATTAAAGT
>JAGGYX010000034.1 GCA_021162305.1 Thermoplasmata archaeon
ATTACATGAACCACTGCTTCTTCCAGTGAAAGAAGCTGGATAAATAAATCAAAAAACATCAATCCATGTGCTTTATTAGTGGAAACCATATTTTTCTATTAACCAGAATTACTGACACAATTTTTTTCAGTAGAAAATGGTGACAAAATTGGCTTTTGCTGAGGTTAAAAACATCTCATCCTATCATTAATCTTTATTTTTTAATCATTTAAACGGACAACGCCAAGAGCTATGTAAACTTTATATATAATTTTTTGATGGTTTTATGGTGGAAGATATAATAAAGTTACTTGCCAAAGATTATTCCTTTTTCAAGCTCGATGATAGAGGGAACTTTATCATAAATTCTTTACCTTTTGATGGAGAAACATTCATTGACATTGCAGATGGAAAAGAAAAGGCAAAAGCTGCGAAATTGATATACGATACATTGTCAAATGGAATGGCAGAAGGAATTTTATCTTTAAAAAATAATGGCGTAATAGAAAAATATTTTTTCAGATTAATTTTGAAAGAGAATGAAATTTTTGGGATAGGAAAAAAAATTGAAGAGGTAAAGCCCTCGTTTGTCACAGATTTCATGGGAAATGTTATCCATGCAAACGAGCAATGGGAATGGCTATTGGGAAGCAATTTGTTTGATAAATTGGAAGAAAAGGAGAAATTTTTCAGATTGATTTCAGAAGCCATCGAAAAAGGAGAAAAAGAAGAGAAGGGAGAAATAAATGATAGAAAGGTCAGGATAAGAGTGAGAGCTGAAGATTCCCTGCAATTTTATATAAAAGATGATTTTGAGGAGTTAATAAGAGATATAGCAAATTCAAAGAATGAGGGAGAAATTTTGAAAAATATATGCAAATTGCTTGACTCTCTTTCATATAGAGGGTATGAGATAAAAATAGGAGATGAATTGTTTTCCAAAGAAGGAGAAGGAGAATTTTTCATCATTGAATTTGAGAGAGGATATGCAAAAATATATGGAGAAAAAAGGAAGGAATTGGATTTACTGCCTCTTGCTATCTCAATGGCAATGCAATCTTTTAAAAGAGATATTTTAATAGAAAACTTTCCTTTATGCATAATAGATGAAAATGGGAGCATAGTTTCAATAAATAAGAAATTCTCAGAATTAACTGGATATGGAGAAGAAATAATTGGAGAAAATATAAAGGGATTTCATTCAGATGGTTCTGAAGAAATTAAAAAATGGAAAGGGAAAAACAGAATATTTTGGGCAAAAGAAAAAGCTGTAAATTTAGGAAACAGAACCTATTTAATAATAGAGGATGTAACAAAAGAAAAAGAAAAATTGGATGAGAATGAATTCCTCAATTCAATTTTGCGTCACGATTTATTTAACAAAAACCAGATTGCTCTTGGTTATCTTGGATTGCTGGAAAAAACAAATTTAAATAAAAAGCAAAAGAATTATGTTGAAAAAGCAAAAACGGGTATTGAAGAAAGCAATAGATTAATACAATCCATTAGAGAGCTAAATGAATTAAGGAAGGAGAGAAAATTAAGAAAAGTGAGGATAGGGAGGCTACTCAAAGAAGTATACTCTTCTTTTGAAGAAGAAGCAAAAAAAACCGGAATGACCATTTCATGTAATGTCAAAAATGCTACAATAATTGCAGATGAGCTTGTTGGAGAGGTTTTCTCAAATCTAATAAAAAATTCAATTGAACATTCTGGAGGAAGCAAACTCGAAATATACGGTAAAGAGCTGGACGGCGGTTACGAACTCGTTTTTGAAGACGATGGAAAGGGCATACCACATGAATTTTTGGAGGATGCGTTCAAAGAAGGCTGGCGGCACGGCAGCAAGGGCAGCGGGCTTGGACTGTACATTGTTAAAAAATTGATGGAAAGATATGGTGGTGATGTTAAAATCGAAAGTGAGGAAAATAGAGGGACAAAAGTGATACTCCGTTTCAGAAAAAGCAGGGAAGAAAAAGATTTTTTTAAGATTAGACTATGATGGAAATCTAATTTTTATATATCTGTAAACAGGATATGGTATCATTACCCCCCATAATATGACTGCTCCTCCCAAAGCTATAATTATATCAAAATTTGTCAATACGATTGCAAAATAGAATAATGAGGCGAGAGGCAAAATTACTGCAATATATACTCCAAATAATACATCATGCAATTTCATAAAATTGTAATGGCATTGAGCATAAAAAGAAATCGATTTTTATCCACAAATTTAAAAAGGAGATTTTATTTTCATAGTGATAAAAATGAAAGTGATGGAAAATGAAATTAGAGGAAAGAAAGTAATGAGCAGCGAGGGATTATATCTTGGAATAATAAGGAATATCAATGTAGACGAAAAAACAGGAAAGCTTGTGGACTTAATAGTGGAACCATCTGACAAGATTGACCCTCGCCTGTATAATCAAAATGATGAGGGATATCTCATATTTCCATTTGATTCAGTAAAGTCGGTCAAAGACGTGGTTGTCCTTGGAGAAGAATAAATGGATGCATTCTTTCAGCCCAAAAGCGTTGCGATAATAGGAGCTTCAGCTAAGGAGGGGAAGATAGGTTATGAAATATTGAAAAATGTTTTAAGAAGCAATGCAAATGTTTTTCCAATAAATCCCACTCAGAAAGAAATAGATGGAATAAAATGCTACAGAAGCGTTCTGGATATTGAAGAAAACATTGAGCTTGCTATCATTGCAATTCCCCCTGAATATGTTTTAGATGCAATGGAAGAATGTGGCAAGAAAGGAATAAAGCATGTTATAGTAATTTCTGGAGGTTTTAGAGAAGTTGGAAATGATGCCATTGAAAGAAAAATGGTTGACATAGCAAGGGAATATGGAATACGAATAATTGGACCAAACTGCATAGGCGTATTTAATGCAAAAAATGGCTTCAATACTTTCTTCCAGCGCCATATGATGTTGCCACACCATGGAAATGTTGCAATTTTAACCCAATCTGGAACTTTTGGAATCGGATTGCTGGAAAAACCTGCTCAAGAAAAAATAGGAGTCTCAAAATTTGTTTCATATGGCAATAAGTCAGATGTGAATGAAGTTGATTTAATTGAATATTTAGAAAATGACAAGGAAACAAAAATAATTGCAATATACGCTGAAGATTTTTCCCAAAAATTTTTTGAGAGAAAATACAAAAAACCAATAATAGTTCTAAAAGGAGGGAGAAGCGAAACTGGAAAAAAAGCAGCAAGCCTGCATACTGGAGCAATGGCTACCAGCTACGAGATTTTTCAGGGTGTATGCAAACAGCTTGGGATAATAGTTGTAGATAATTTTGCGGAGCTTTTTTCAATAATAAAGATAATGAGCATGCAGAAGTTGCCAAAAAATGGTAAAATTGCAATTATAACAAATGGAGCTGGCCCTGCCGTAATAGCTGCTGACTTAATAGACGAAAAGGATAATCTGGAGTTAGTTGAGCTAATTGATTTAACGGGAAGTGCAACAGCAGATGATTATTTAAAGGCTTTAGAAAATCTGGATGATGATATTGGCATAGTTGCCTTAATTTTTGTTTTTCATGATGCTCCCCTCGTAGCCACACTCCAAAAATTTTATGATGGTTTTAGAGGGAAGAATGCATTATATGTTGCTATTGCAATAGGAGGGGATTTTGTCATGGAGCAAAAGGAAAAGCTTTCAAAGCTTTCCATCCCGCTATTTGATGAGCCATCAATTTTAATAAATGCTTTGGATAAAGTTGTGTGGTTCAAAAATGAGAGTAGCTGTAATTGATAGAGACAGATGCCAGCCAAAAAAATGCAGCTTGGAATGCATTAAATATTGCCCACCAGTAAGAAACGGTATAGAAGCAATTGTAATGAAAGATGATAAGCCTGTAGTGTCAGAAGAGCTATGTGTTGGCTGTGGAATATGCATCCATAAATGCCCCTTTAAAGCAATCCATATTGAAAATCTTGCTGACGAGCTTGAAAGCGAGCTTGTCCATCAATATGGAGAAAATGGTTTCCGCCTCTTTCGCCTGCCATCGCCGTCGCTTGGCAAGGTGGTTGGGATTTTAGGAGAAAATGGAATAGGGAAAACAACTGCCATAAACATACTTGCAGGAAAACTGAAACCCAACCTTGGGAGATGGGATGATGAACCTTCTTGGAGCGAGATCATTGATTACTGGCGGGGCAGTCAGCTCGCAAATTATTTCAAAAAGCTTGCCGATGGCAAAATAAAGATAAGTTATAAGCCACAGTATGTGGATAAACTTGCTTCATATAATGGAACAGTCAAGCAACTTTTAAATGAAATGGATTGTGAGGGAAAAGGTCTCGAAGACATAATGGGCAGACATGTTGGTCATCTGGCAGGCGGCGAGCTGCAGAAAGTGGCAATAACGATAGCATTGGAAAGAGATGCAGACATATATTTCTTTGATGAGCCTTCTTCATATCTTGATATAAAAAATAGAATAGAAATGGCGAAAAAGATAAGAGAACTTGCTGAAAGAAAAATGGTCATTGTAATAGAGCATGACCTTGCCGTCCTTGATTTTCTTGCAGACATTGTTCACATAATGTATGGAAAAAAGGGCGTATATGGAGTTGTTGCTGGAGCTAAAAAGGTAAGGCATGGAATAAATCTTTACCTTTCTGGCTATTTAAAGGAGGAGAACATCAGATTCGGAGAGGAAATAAAATTTGAGAAGCATCCTCCGAGAGAAAAGCCTGAGAGCATGCCTCTGATCCAGTTTGAGGGAATAAAGAAAAGATTTTCTGATTTTGAGCTTGAGGTGAAAGGTGGAGAAATTTATGAAGGGGAAGTTGTTGGCATAGTGGGTCCAAATGGAATAGGGAAAACAACCTTTGTTAAAATTCTGGCAGGCGTAATTGAGGCAGATGAAGGAAAAGTGAATAAAAAAATTAAAGTAAGCTACAAACCACAATATATAAAGGCTTCTGAGGGGATGGTAGGAGAGGCATTTGAAAAAAATAAGGAGAAATTTCATGCACTATATGAAAAAGAGGTTTTGCATCCTCTTGGGATTCATGAGTTATATGAAAGAGAGTTAAAAAGTTTATCTGGTGGCGAGCTGCAAATGGTGGCAGTAGCATTGTGCCTTTCAATGGAAGCAGATGTTTACCTAATAGATGAACCCTCCGCCTACTTAGATGCAAAGCAAAGAATGAATGTTGCAAAGGTTATAAGAAGAATAATGGAAAAAGAGGGCAAGGCAGCAATGGTTGTCGAGCATGATGTATATTTTATAGATATGGTAAGTCAAGCATTAATGGTTTTTAGCGGGCAGCCAGGCAAGCATGGCATAGGAATGGGCCCATATAGTTTAAGAGAAGGAATGAATTTATTTTTGAAAGATTTAGGAATAACTTTCAGAAGAGATGAGGACAGCAATAGACCAAGAGTAAACAAGCTTGACTCAAAGCTTGATAGAATGCAAAAAGAAATAGGAGAATATTATTATGAGATATGATTTTTTCTCAAAAATGATGCATTAGTTCCTTCATTTCATCTATTGGCTTAATTTTATTTAGGAGTGTGTTAAAATCTTTTCTGTCTCCATTATGAGATGGCTTTTATGATAGCAAAAATAATTTCAATTATTTGGCTAAGAGAGAAATTAAATCAGGAAAGCATCAAGCCAAAACGGTGGTATTTTCAATGTAATTTCCTCCTTTTTTATTTTTTAACTGAGAAAAGCAATATTATATTTTTTGGAACGGCGTATATGTTATGTTACGTTGTGCTATCAAATTTTGAAAATGAAAATGGCGGCATTGATTCTTCAATTTCTACAGATAACAGCATACAAATTTTCAAAGGGTAAAATGAAAGAAGAGCAGATAGTTAGAGCAAGCATTTATCATTCAAAAGGGCTGTTTTTGCTTGCAAAGAAGAAATAGATCAACATGAGCAGGAGAATAGGTGGCCTATTGTTCTCGCGGAACAATTTTGTTCATCGTTAGCAATATAAATCCAAAAAAAAATTACAGTATTGGTGATGGAATGGAAAGGAAAAACTGGTATAAAAGGGTATTATGTATTTTTGTAGCAATATCTTTTTTATTACCAACCTATGTAAAAGGAGAAAATGAAAGAAAACCTGATTTACAGGTAAATATTCTCAATTATCGACAAATAAAATCTCTTCAGAATAATACTTATGAGGTAAAGATTAATATCTCTAATAACGGAAGTATGGATGCTTTTAATTTCGATATTTTGTTCTCTATAAATGAGCCCAATAATACCATCATGACGGAGAGAATAAAAAAACTTCCCGCAGGAAAGCACAAAATCCTTACATATAAAATGGAAATCCCTCTTAACGCCTGCGATTTAATAGTTGTAATTGATCCACAAAATAAAATTCCTGAGAAAGAGGAATATAATAATATAGATTCTATTCCTTTGTCTGAAAATAGTGACGAATTTATTGATAAAAATGCCGCACCTATGGCAACATATGTAACAGTTTGGCGTGAAGGAGAAAGCTGGGATAGAAGCTGGGATAGTAATAGCGGGGATAGTTGGTATATTAAAAGCAATAGTGGGGCATCCAGCGGAAAATATACAAGGCAAAGAGATTATCATGGCTCCTATGATTATGCGGAGTGGAATTTTACTGTTTATCAGGAAGGAACCTATTATTTCTGGGTGAGAGCATATCATTACTACTATGCTTGCACAGACGTTAGAATGTTTTGGAATGGGCAACAAATTGGGAATTCACAAAGCTTTTATAAGATAGGAGGGGAATGGAAATGGACGCTTTTTGGTTCTAAGGATTTATCAAAAGGAGAAGGAACATTAAGAATAAAAGGATATTCCAACTGGTATATGTGGATAGACAATATATTAATTACTGCCAACCCCAATTATACCCCTAGTGGAAAAGGAGTTGAAGGCTCGACATCTCATTCAATTGGTACAATGAGTTTAGGGGAAGCTGTTGATAATACGCAGCTAAGCTGGTCAACAGGGGGAAATGCTAACTGGTTTGGAGAAGTTAATACATATTATTACGACCATGATGCTGCCCAGAGTGGGGATATTGGCAATAGCCAGAATACATGGATTAAAACCACAGTAGATGGGCCAGGAACAATAAAATTCTACTGGAAGGTTAGTTCGGAACAGAATTATGACTATCTAAGATTTTATATAGATGGCTCTCAAAAAGCAAAGATTTCAGGAAATGTGGGATGGCAGCAGAAAACATACAGTGTAGGATCCGGTTCCCATGAATTAATGTGGAAATACACAAAAGATGTAAGCGTTAGTAGCGGAGACGACTGTGGATGGATTGATAAAGTTGAATGGATTCCTGAGCAAAACCAACCTCCAGCTACTCCTTCCAAACCGAGTGGACCAACTTCTGGTTATGTTGGAGAAACATATACATATTCTACATCCACAACAGATCCGGAAGGAGATCAAGTAAAATATGGATGGGATTGGAATGGAGATTATGTCGTAGACGAGTGGACTGGTTATTATTCTTCAGGTGCTACCTGTTCTAGAAGTCATTCCTGGGATTCGGAGGGAATCTATCGTATTAGAGTAAAGGCAAAAGATGTAAATGGGGCAGAAAGTGGATGGAGCTCATCTCTAAGTATTACCATCACCGTTCCTCAACCAGATATCGAATATCATAGTTGTTATATATATGATAAGGGGTATGACGAGGATTTAATAGGTAACAATAATAGTGCAATAAACGCCGGGGAATTTATTGAATTGAAAGTCTATTTATGGAATAACGGAGACGCAGATGCTCATGGTGTGTATTCAAATCTGTCGGTAGATGATGATGAAATAATGATGATAAATTCATATGAAGAATATGGAGATATACCAGCAGGGCAAACAAAAGCATGTAATGGCAATTACAGCTTTATTGTTAATGGAAGTCATAGCCAAGGAGATGTTACATTTACCCTCGATATATATGATGCAGATGGCAATCACTGGACAAGAACCTTTAATTTACATATCGGGCCCCCGATTCCGTACCTAGTTTATTTGGATTCCACTGTGCATGCTGGAGATGATATTGCAAGCCCTGGAGAAACGGTAACACTGGATGTGGAAATTTTCAATTCAGGTTCAAGATACGCTAATGGGGTAGAGGCGGAGCTTTCAACAGATGATCCACTGGTTACAATCTCTGATGACAATGAAAGCTATGGGATAATCTATGCAAATGATACCAAAGAAAAGAAGAATGCCTTTACATTCTCTATTTCGTCTTCCCACCCTTCACCGAGTAATATAAACTTCACTCTGTATATAAATGATAGTGATGGCAATCATTTTGTAAGCCATTTTGAGATACGTGTTTTGCCACAGAACATACATATAATAAAAGTGGCAATGATGAGAGATTTTATTTATCTAAGTGATGAATTGGCATTATGGGGAATAGGAGAAGTGAAAAAAGCATTGGAAGGACCTAATGGAAACTTTTATTGGAGTGTAAATGGAAATATATATGCTTTTGATGTGGATGTAGTTGGTGCACCCTTTATTTACTGGGGAAAATTGACTTATCCTAAATATCATGTTTCGATTATTCCCGGCATCTCTAGACAATATCTACTAGATGGATGGAAACTCACGCGTTTCAAAAATACTATTCACAATTTCGTTTCCGCTGGAGGAGGTTATGTAGGAATATGTGGAGGAGCAATAGCAGCTTCTCTTGGCTTATATGAAAATGAGAGCTTGCATACAGACTCCTTCTGGGAAAAGAATATGACGAGAACAGCAATGCATTTAATAAATGCGAAAGCAATACAGGATTTTGCGGATCCATATTATGAACCATTTAAAGTTGGGCAAGGAGCATATATATTCTACTCAGAGATTAGAGGCATGAGATATGATGTAGGTTGCGGTGCATCTCTAAATGTAACATTAAATACAAATCATCCCGTTTTCCAAGGATATAGCAAGAATTATATGAATATAATGTGGGGTGGTGGACCCGCATTCCACATTGAAAATGACAATGTACAGGTTTTAGCGTGGTATCCGCAACGATGTCTATCATCTCATCCCAATCAAAAAATACACATATGGAAATTTGATGGATGGGTGTCTCCATTTTTAGGTTGGAAATGGTACTGGGCTTGGTTGGCAACTAACTATTTAGGATTCCGATATTACTATCGCACCGATTGGATCAAAACCACAACATACGTAAAAACATATATACACGGACAACCAGCCATAATTGCATCTACATTGGGAAATGGAAGGATAATTGCATCTGGTGTACATCCAGAATTTAAAACATGGAAAAGCAACACGATTATTGAAGCACAAGATAACAATTCTAATCCATTAGGAAATCTCTTCCATTGGGATAATGAGCAACAAGCTGGAAATAACTGGTGGTTATTGCGAAGAATGGTTGCATATGTTGCTTCTAACTGCCCAGATTCTGATTTGCCACCTATAGAGGAAGATGGCTGGTGGAATGATGCATGGACAAAGAGAAGACCAATTTATGC
>JAGGYX010000143.1 GCA_021162305.1 Thermoplasmata archaeon
AAAGAAGCTGGCTTACAGGATAATGATGTTATTGAGCTAATTCCTGATCCAGAAGGTGGCTCATGCTGCCAAAGGATATTTTAATTAAGAGAGTAAGAAACGAGTTAAAGGAATGCAAAAGAAGTTTTCGCCATAAATTTAGCCATAGCAAAATAATTGATTTCCCTTTTGAAATAAAAGTTAAGCTTATTGACGCTCCTGGTCCAATCTGGAGAGATGGGAAACTTGAGACAAAATATGAGCATGAGTTAAAAATTATAATAACAGACAGCTATCCCTATCAAACGCCCATAGTGAGATGGCAAAGCGATATATTCCACCCCAATATAATGCCCCCCGAAGACGGCGGCTATGTATGCACAAAATTGCTCGACAAGTGGACTTTTAACTCGAATCTCATTGCGTTTATAAAAGGAATCGAAGTTTTGCTTTCTTCGCCAAATCCAAAAAGCCCCTTTGAAAATGATACATGCACCAGAGCAGCCGAATATTTCAATAAACATGTTTACAAGCCGGTTGAAAAGAAAAGAAAAAAGCCAATCATAATAGGAGAAAATGGTAAAAATTGAAAAGGAGCATCGGAAGGCAGCAAGCCATGCGCCGCCGCCTCGCTGGCGACACATTTGCATGCCCGGCGACAATGGAGTTATGGAGAGAAAATTTGAGGAACTTGGATTGAAAAGGTTTGACAGGGTTTTGCAATCTGATGAGGAAAAGGTTTCCACAAAAATTGGAAGTGAGGTGGATTTTTTCATTAAAGAGGAAGCTATTGATAAGATTATATTGCATTCATATGAGATGGGTCTGGAAGGGAAGGAAGCAATGGGTTTTTTGATTGGAGATGTTAGAAGATGGAAGCACGATTATTCCATTGCCTTTGATGCCGTAACAGGCTCTCTTGACTCAACACCATATAGCGTTAAATTCAGCAGAAATGCATTTGAAGAGTTGTTTGACAAGCTGGATGAAATAGAATATGAGTATATTATTGTGGGATGGTATCATTCGCATGTTGGCTATACAAGTTTTATGTCCAATGTTGATATCGAAACACAGAGAAAATATTTCAATAAGCCATTTCATGTTGCAATGGTTATAGACCCAATAAATATGGAGGCTAAAGCTTTTAAGTTGCTTAACGAGCAATGTATCGAGATACCATATGCAATATTTTAGCTTTGATATGCTTCTCTTATCCTTTTCATGACAAAATCTTTTCCAAGAGATTGCAGGAAATAACCAGCTCTCGGGCCACGGTCTTTTCCAATGAAAAGCATATAAATAAGCTGAAAAGCTTTTTTTGCAGAAATCTGGCTTTTCTTGGCAGATTCATGTATCGTGGCATGTATTTTCTCTGCATCCCATTCTATGCCATCAAAATTTTTTTCCAACTCAATCAAAAATTTTTTCTCATCATTTTTCAGCTTTAATTCTGGCAGTTCTTCCTTCACTTCAAATTTTATTTCTTCAGGAGCATAATTTTTCAGCCAGTAAATTATTTTTTCATATCTTTCTTTAAGGCGGGTTTCATCATAATCTTTAAGCTCAATCTTCCTTTTTATTATTTCTATTGCTTCATCAAAATCTTTTGCAATTTGAGCTACAATAGCAAGATGGCGATATGAAATTTTTATTGGAGATTTGCTTACAATTCCATATGGTTGCGAAAGCTCATAGACACGCTTCTCATCTTTCATCCCAGCAATTTTTTCTTCCATCCCAAAATATATTCTCTCATATCTGTCATACTCATCTATCAAATCAAGCAATGAAAAGCCTGTATCAAATTCAATATGGCGATTTGGCTCGTATTTCATAAAAAGGAATCGCAAGACTTCGGAAGGCAAAATTTTTATTGCCTCGCTGGCGGCGATAGCGACGCCTGTCGAGCCATGCATTGCTCCTTTACCTTTTAAATGAATGAATTCATAGACGAGAGGCATTGGAGGCTCATATTTAAAAACTTGCTTTGCTATTTCTTTTCCAGTATCCCATGAACTACCACTGGCAGCATGGTCTTTTCCGAATGCCTCAAAAGTTACACCAAAAATTTTCCAGCGAGCAGGCCAATCAATACGCCATGGAAATTTTCCTATACCGCCCTTTCTTAAATCAACGCTCCCTTCATATCCACAAGAGCAACGATATTTGGCAAAAGGATAATCATATTCATATATCTCTCCTTTCAATTTTCCACATTTCTCGCATTTAACATTGAAAGGCATCCATTTCTCTGGCAAATCTCTTCCTGAAATCTTTTCAATTATTGCCTTTATTTTATCTGCATTATCCAGTGCAATTTTTATTGCCTCATTGTATCTTCCTTCCTTATATATCTCATAAGCTCTGTATATTTTCGGCTTTATTCCAAGCTCATCCATTACATGAATGAATGGCTGGAGAAAATGCTCTGCATAGTTTTCATGCTCACCACATGGACATGGTATCTCTGCCAGCGGCTTTCCAACATATTTCTCGTATTTTTCTGGCAGAAAAGGATATACCTTACGGAGAGGGTCAAAAGTGTCTGCTATGAAAATAAGCTCTGCCTTTGCTCCTCTATCTTTCAAAGCTCGATACACAGCTTCTGTTGTTATTACCTCCCTTAAATTTCCAACATGAATTGGTCCAGATGGGGTTATGGCTGTAGCTAAAACATGTTTCTCGCCTTTCTTCATCAACTGCTCAGCAGCAACATCAGCCCAGTGCACATTAGAAAAGCCGTGCCATTTTATATTTTTGCCGCAAATTATATATGGGCAAATAGCATAAAACAACATGGTGAAATACAGCACAGTTTCAATACCAAAAGAGTTGCATGATGAGATAAGGAGAACAGTTCTTGCAAATCCAAAATATAGATATAGAAGTGTGGCAGAATTTTCACTTGAAGCCATAAAAATAAGGCTTGAAGAAATAAGGAGAGAACTTGAAGAGGAAAAGGGAGAAAGGAAAAAGAAGGTTCAGAGAGCAGTGAAAAACATAAAGAGAAAACTCAAAGCATTGAAATAAATAAAAAAATCACGCCAGCCTCTCGGGGCAATGCTCGCGGCGGGCGCAGGTGGCGCATTTTCTTGCATTATTATGGTTGCGATGGGCAATGCCTTTCTCCATGTCCCTTAGCATGTTTTTTCTTATTTTCATGACAATGTTTTTCCATCTTTCTTCATAAGGGATTTTGAACTGGCGATTGGAATATTTTATTATTCCATATGGAGGTGGTTTTCCATATATGTCTTCTATTATCATGCAATAGGCTGTTACCTGCATCACGTGAGAAAATCTTGGATGGTTTGCTTCCATACTTTTCTGTTCAACAGGGATGTATTCATCGCCCACCTTTATTATATAATCTGGTTTTCCTCTCAGCCCATATTTCTTTGACTCCATTTCCTTTCCTTCTCTTGAATTTCCGATGTATTCTATTTTTCCATTTATGGGAGCATATTTTATCTTCTTTTCAATTATTTCTTCAGATATATTGAGGGTTCGATAAAAAAGGAGATTGGCGGATATTACCCAGAGTAAGGCAAGTATTTCAGCAAATCTTCCAATATCAGGATTTGGAGGCAATGAGAAAATTACGGAAAATGAAGCGATCATTATGGCTCCTACTGAAGATAAAAGAATGACTTTTTCATATCTTGCTCTTAAAATGCTCGATTTTCCAGCTTTGTAAAGGAAAAAAAGTGAGTTATAAAGCCAGAGAAATGCAAGCACCACAAAGAATACATTCCATGTCTCTTCCATTTTCCCATATAAAAAAGATAATCCAAATAGGGCGACTATGGTTGCTGAAATCGAAATGAAGAGAACATATTTTTCATATAATTTCAGCTTTTCTTCCTTTCTTTTTATTTCCTGAAGCTCTTTTCCAGTTTCTTTGTGCTTTTTTATCCCTTCATCATAAACACTTTTATGTTTTTTACTCAACCACCATGAGAGGGGGCAATAGGCATATTTTTCTATGTCACCAGCTGAAACAATGTTCATTTCTCCTCCATCAAATTTTACTTAAAATCATTTTCGAAATTTTCTATGGCATTCGCCATCCTTTTATACCAGTCTTCCAAGCAGACTTTAATGAAATTTTTTGCATTTGCAGGAGGAACAGCTTTATATGTATAATAATAACCACCTTTGCCCATTATTTTTTTCTTTCTCTCTACAAGCATGCAATCCATCAATTTTTTTAAGCTTCTCTGGATGGTGCTTCTATCTTTTTTAAATGCTTTTGCTATTTCCTCCACTCTCATCTCTTCTTTTTCAACAAGAAATTTATATAATTCTATTTCCTTCATGTTTATATTAAATACACAGCTCATTACCTCCTTGCAATCCATGTTTGTAATATTTGCATTATATTTATCGGTTGTGCATATTTTGTGCAAAATTTTTATATAACACGCCCCTATATTCGCCATGGACGAACTCGAGGAGATAAGAGCAAGATTATTAAAAAAATTGATGAGTAAGGAAGAGAAAAAAATGGAAATGCCTTCCAAACCCATTCATGTTTCAGGAGATTTGAATGATATCATTTCAAAATATGATGTTGTTGTCGTTGATTTTTGGGCACCATGGTGCCAGCCATGCAAGATTGTCGAGCCAATAGTGGAAAAGCTGGCAAAGGAAATGAAAGGCAAGGTTGTTTTTGCAAAAGTTAATTCAGATAGAAACAGAAAGCTTGCAATGAAATATAAAATAATGAGCATTCCAACTTTACTGCTCTTCAAAAATGGTCGTTTGGCAGCTCGTCAGGTAGGAGCAGTTCCATATGATATGTTAAAAGCATGGATAGGGCGATATATATGAAAAAGATGGCAATAGCAATTGTTGCATTACTAATTCTTGCACCACTTATAAGTTATACAAGAGGAGCTGGAAATAAAATAAGCTGGACAGAATATAGAGAAGGAATGAAGGAAGCAAATGAAACAGGTAAGCCAGTTTTATTATATTTTTATTCAAATGAAACAAGTGATGTATTCCTAAACAAAACAATAGTAATGGAGTCCAACAATTATGTCATGATAAAAATAAATTCAAGCAATAATGAGAGTCATGATTTATTGACTCAATATAATATAACCAAGGTGCCAAGCATAATAATTATTAAAGATGGAAAAGAATTTGCTAAGATAAATTCATTGGATAAAGATTTGATAATATACACGATGGATGAAGCAAATCCAGGAAAAAACAAAATCTTATGGTTTGATTATCATACAGGAATGAAAGTCTCTAATGAGAGTGGAAAACCCATTTTATTATATTTTTATTATCCATATCATAAGCTGTGTCAGGAAACAGATGATAAAATTTTTAATAATTCAGCAGTCATAGACAAATCAAGAAATTTTGTAATGATAAAAGTAAATGTTGGAGACAATAACAATACCAATATACTTTATAAATACAGATTCCAGTATATTTATTACACATATAACAATAATGTTTATCCTTATCTGCCAATGGTAATCTTTCTCAATAAAAGCAAGGAAATCCTGCATCGCCTGATTACATATGATGTATATAATGCTGAGGATGCAAATTCTGTGCAGAATTTTTTAACCAGTATGGATAAAGCATTGAAAGGAGAAATCTGGGGATATGACTTTGCTTTTGTTACCTTAGATGGAAAAACAAAGCATTTGAAGGACTATCGTGGCAAGGTTGTCTTGGTTGATTTAATGGCTACATGGTGCCAGCCCTGCAGGATGCAGATGGCACAGCTCAAAAAAGTATTGCAACATTTTGGAAAGAACAATATTGAAATAATATCAATAGACGTTGAGGAGAAAGATACACCAGAAAAAATAAGAAATACTTTTGGCGACCACATAAATGAATGGACATTTGGAATGGATGAATATAAAGTATCATATAGATTCTGGGCATCATCAATTCCGACGCTTATCATATTTGATGAATATGGAAGACTTCAACTTCTCCGTCCCGGTCTAACTCAATCAGATGACCTCATAAAAATCCTTTCAGACATTGGATTGAAAAAATCCAGCGAAGAGCATAATTCAACACCTTCCTTTAACTTTTTGATGCTTTTAGCTGCATTTGGGGCGATAGCCATAATGATGAAATTACAGAGGATACATTAAACCTATTCCACTTCCATTATTTCAGCCATTCCAAAGCCTGTGATGATTCGTATTTTTCCTCTTAGCATTTCATTTGTCTTGCATGTGTCAACATGCAATTTTTCTATGGATGCAAGTTTATGAGTTCTATGTCAGCCTGTATGTTGTACCATTTGCCAGGCATTTCATTTTCTTCCAGCATTATTTTTTTCATAACATTCAATGCAGAACATAAATATAAATTTTTGCATAAATAGTTACATTAAATAACAATTTTATTCATTATGCTAAAATTAAAAAATGATGCCATTATAACATTGTGAATTTCCGCCATCTCATGCTTGCCATGTTGATAAAATTCATACAGAGATTTTCTTCCAAGGAAACAGTGGTTAGAGGGACTCGTTATATTCTTTCAAAAAATGTTTTCCACCCCAAATATTTCTACACAAGCGAGTTTATGGCAGAAAACATGGAAATAGAAGAAGGAAGCATTGTTTTAGATATGGGAACTGGCTCTGGTATAATAGCAATAGAGGCATCGAGAAAGGCGGGCATTGTTGTAGCTGTTGATATAAATCCTGAAGCAATTGAAATAGCAAGAAAAAATGCAGAAATTAACGGAAGAAACAACATTATTTTTATAAAAAGCAACCTTTTTTCTTCTATTCCGCCAATGAAATTCGACACCATTCTATTCAATCCTCCTTATCTGGAAGGAAAGCCAAAGAGCTATTTTGATTATGCAATATATGATTATAAGAAAAGCATAATAAAAAAATTCTTAAGAGAGGCAA
>JAGGYX010000094.1 GCA_021162305.1 Thermoplasmata archaeon
CGTTTATTATTTTTATCCGAGTAAAAGCCTTGATGGCGGATTTTGAAATTTAATCATTTTCGAAATTTTTATTTATAACCATTCCATTGTGCTAAAAACAGGAGTTAAAATGAATGCAATAGAAGTTAATGATTTGGTTAAAAAATATGGAGATGTTGTTGCCGTAGATGGCGTTTCATTTAATGTGAAGGAGGGAGAGATTTTTTCCTTGCTTGGTCCAAATGGAGCTGGAAAGACTACGACGATAAAAGCAATATTGGGATTAATAAAAATTAATGGAGGGACAATAAAAATAAATGGAAAAGATGTTTTTTTGAATGGAAAGGAAGCAAAGAAAAATATAGGATATCTACCTGAGACACCTTCTTTTTATGAAAATCTGACAGCATTGCAGACACTTCAATTTTTTGCAGAGCTAAAAGGCGTCAGCGAAGATTGCATGGCTTTGCTGAAAGAATTTGGTCTTGAAAATGCTGCAAGAAGACGAGTAGGAACATTTTCAAAGGGAATGATGCAGCGTTTGGCTTTAGCTCAATGCATCATTGGCAAGCCGAAATTGCTCATTCTTGATGAGCCAACATCAGGCTTAGACGCTTTAGCAGCATATGAAGTGAGAAAAAAAATAAAGGAGCTGAATGAAAAAGGAACAACAATTTTATTTTCTTCCCATATATTATCGGAAGTGCAGGAAGTGAGCCATAGAGTAGCTGTTTTGAATAAAGGAAAAATAATTGCCATTGACACAATCCAAAATTTGGGCAAGAAATTCAAAATGCATCCAAAGTTGCGTATAGAATTGCAACGTCCATCGAGCTACATCCTCAATTTTGTTAAGAATGTTAGGGGCGTTGAAGAAGCAAGCATGGATAAAAATGTGCTTGAAGTCGTCTGCAATCCAAGTGTAAAAACAAATGTTATAAAGGCAATAGAAGAAGCTGGAGGAAAAATAATTGATTTCAAAACGATAGAACCCTCATTGGAGGAAATTTTCATAAAGATGGTGAGGAAAAATGAATGAGTTGCATAACGTTGCTGTAATAGCCAAAAAAGAATTCCTTGACAACTGGCGAAATAAATGGATTCTCGCCATAACAGCCATCTTTTTAATCCTAACCCTCGTAACATCCTATTTTGGCAGCGAGGGCGGCGAGGCGGGCTGGCGGAGCATAAGCGCCACTATTGCTGTGATGACAGCTTTTGTGCTCCTGCTTATTCCAATAATTGCTCTGATGCTTGGATATGCTTCAATTGTTGGCGAAAAGGAAAAGGGCTCTCTTGGCGTCCTTCTTTCTTATCCCGTTAGTAGAGCCGAGATCGTAATAGGAAAGTTTGTGGGGCTTGGCTTGGTTGTTTCAACAGCCATTCTGTTTGGCTTTGGAATAGCTGGCATCATAATAGGAATAAATACAAAAAGCATGGATTTTGGAAAATATGGTTTATTTATCATTTCATCAATTTTATTCGGACTTTCATATCTTGCAATAGCCATTCTAATTTCAAGCTTGCTTAAAAAGCGCTCCACAGCTATGGGAGCCGCAATATTTCTATGGTTTTTCTTTGCCATAATATGGGGAATGATAGTCCTTGGCGCCCTCTCGCTTTCAGGATGGGAAATTACATCCACGCAAACAATAAGCCAGATAAATGTTTATGATGGAGGCAATTCATTTGAAATCAATGAAATTGGAAAATCAATAGCATATGGAAATGGAAACATCTATTTGCTTGGAAATGGAATCATAGAATATAATTTATCCAGCCATTCAATGAAAAAAAATCCAATTCCTTCTCATAACTATGTAAGCATTTCATATAAGAATGGAAATCTCTATCTGGCTGGGGATAAAGCATTGATATACAGCATAGACAAAAAAGAATGGAAAACCATCAATATTTCCTGCAATGATATATCATACTGCAATGGAAGCATATACATGCTAAATTTCTTTAAATTGATTCAGTATAATGAAGGTAAATTTAAAAACATATCATTGCCCTCAATATGCTATTCAATTTCATGTGGAGAGGACAAAATATATCTTGCTTCTCAATCCCTTATAGAATATGATATAAAAAATGGGACATTTTCTAACTATTCTTTACCTGAAACAAAAATATATGACATTGCTTATGGAGATGGAAATGTTTACATTTTGGGAAGCAAAAGCTTTTCATTCAATACAACATCAAAAGAAACCAGAGAAATTTTCATGGAAGGCAGCTCCATTGCATATGGTGATGGAAAAATATTTACCTTGGAGCAAAAAAGCAAAATGAGGTTGCAACAGTTTCCGACATGGTATTATGTGAGCGATTTTTTCAATCCTGTTCAGATATATAGGGGCATAATTGCTCTGAACATTGAATTTGGTATGGAAGATTTCAAAGAATTATACCCATCTTTCTACAATACATCTTCTTTAATTCTATCTTTGATTATATGGATTCTTGCTCCTTTGGTTGCTTCAATATATTTCTTTAGGAGAAGAGATATCTAAAGCAAATTTGCTATCTCTCTGGCTACGCTAACCTTGCTATACGCACTTTCTATTGTATCTGTTGTTACAATTTCTTTTGCCCCTTCCTGCAATATTCTATCATCAGCATTTCCAATAAATAAGCCATGGATGCATGCCACGTATATATCATTGGCTTCCTGTTTCACAAGCTGTTTTATTGCCTGAATCATTGTTCCTCCAGTGGAAATGATGTCATCCAAGATAACAACATTCCTTCCAGCTACATCCATTTTTTTGAGCTTTGTTTCAACAACACTCCCGCTGATGCGATGCTTTTCGAAGTAGTCATACTCGCATTGTATTACGCTCGCTGCCTTCGCCGCCATGCTGGCTGCGCCCTTATCGGGAGCTATCACCATGTCGACCTTTCCTTTGAAGTATTCTGCTATCGTTTCTGTTGCATCAGCTATTTTTGCTGGAATTGAGAAGAAGTTTATTATATGCTCTTTATGAGGGTTGATGAGGATAACCGAGCTTGCATCCTGCTCGATGAGGCGAGCCATTTTTTCGGCACTTATGGCTTCACCATACTCAAATATCTTATCCTGTCTGCCGTATCCATAGTATGGAATGATAACGTCCATTCTGCCAGCCATTCTTCTGACAGCATCCTGCAACAAAAAAAGCTCTATTATGTTTTCATCTGGATATGTATTCTGAATGATTATTGCATGCTCCACTTCCTCATTAAGCTTGACATAGCACTCGCCATCTGGAAATCTTTTGATGGATACACTCGCTATTGGATAGCCTGTCTCCTTTGAAAGATTTTTTGCAAGCATTGGAGATGATGAGCCAGCTAAAATTTTCTTCATGATTTGAATCGCTGCAGTGTTTTTAATTTTTTACAATTATGTTACAAGCCAACTATGTAACGTAATGTTTTTAATGCCTTGTGAAGAAAAATTTCTAAGCGGATGCCCTCAGAAACCATATAGAAAAAGTTATATTTGTGATTATATTGAAAAAAAGATAAAGATGATGACAGAAAAAGATGTTGCAAAAGTTGTTATAGAGGCTTTTGAAAGAATGAGCAAAGAAATGGAAAGTGTTATCGAAACATTAGAAATAATGGGTGATGAGGAGGCTATAAAAAGCATTGAAGAAGGATTAAAAGATGTTGAAGAAGGCAACATCATCACATTTGATGATTTTTTAAAAAAGCATGGATATAAATGAATTATAGAATAATTCTCACTAAAAAATTTGATAAGAAATTTTCAAGTTTGGACAGAGATGGTTGAAGAAAAATTTCTAATAGCATCCACAAAACCAAAACTTTATTTATGGCATCATATATGCAAGCATGCAATGGCATGGAAGAGCAGGGAGAAAAGAGACTGGCGGGCGTGTGAGACTGGCAAGGAAAAAAAGAAAATATGAAATGGGGCGAGAC
>JAGGYX010000071.1 GCA_021162305.1 Thermoplasmata archaeon
AATGCATACAGTTCATTTATTTCCCACATTATTTCATAGCTATATGAAAAAGGAATTAAAGAATTTGAAGATGGTTTTGCATCATAAGTTACATAATAAGGAAAAGGAGTGGTTAAATCCTCTTCTTTAAATCCCTCTCTTTCCAAACTCTGGAAAATACAACCAGAAAATAAGATGATGATGCCAACAACAGCTATTTTCCTCACAGTAGTGAAAATTTATATCGTATATATGCTTAGCCATCCAATTATCGAAGAATTAATAGCCCTCTGAGTATAAAACATCTGGATAGCTATATTTTTCAAGCCATGAATCGCCTGGTAAAATTTTAACTCTACTTCCTTCAATAACCAATCTACCCTGTTCAAATAAATCAATGCTTCTTGGCAATATTTGGTGTTCAACTTTTAAAATGCGCTCCGCCAGCGTATCCCTTGTATCATCATCTTTAACTTTTACTGCAGCTTGCAGAATAATTGGGCCATGATCTGGTTTTTCATCCATAAAATGGGTTGTGCAACCAGCAAGTTTAACCCCATATTCCAAAGCTTGTCTTTGGGCGTCAATACCCTTAAATGATGGGAGAAGAGAAGGATGAATGTTTATAATCTTTCCGTACCATCTTTTTATAAACCATGGCGATAAAATGCGCATATATCCTGCTCCAACAGCTAATTCAACGCCATAGCTTTGCAAAATTTCATCCAATTTTTCCTCATGTTTTCTTTTATCTTTTGCTTCAACATAAAAGGCATCTATACCGTGTTTTTTTGCTCTTTCTAAAGCAAATGCTTTCTCATTATCGCTTAAAACAACCACAACCTTTGCATTTATTAACTTTTTTTCACAGGCATCAATTATTGCCTGCAAGTTTGTTCCTCTACCAGAAGCTAAAACACCTACTTTAAGCATAATATGAAATGAAAAGGGAATTATAAGATTTACAATCCAATCTTGAATTGCCCGAGCAATTTCTTTTGCAATTTTTTATTTGATAGACTCTTCATCATCTTCTTTGACATGTTGTAATGCTTCAAAAGTTCCTTAACATCTTTTGGTTCGACTCCCGCACCTCTTGCGATTCTTTTTATGCGCGAAGACTTTATTATATTTGGATTTTCAAGCTCTTTTTTTGTCATCGAATCCATGATTACCTTGAATTTCTTCAATTTCTTCTGCGTTTCATAAATTTCCTCCTCATTTAATTTTCCTCCAAATGGGAGCAAGTCAACAAGCTTTTGAAACGGGCCCATTTTAGTGAGCATTTCCATTTGCTCATACATGTCAATGAGTGTAAATTTTCCGGAGAGCATTTTCTTTGCTTTCTCTTCTATTTCCCTCTCCTTTCCTTTAGCTACCTCCTCTACTTTCTCAATCAATGTTTCCAAGTCACCCATGCCTAATAAGCGGGATAGAAAGCGAGTTGCATCAAATTTTTCCAAGTCATCAAGATGCTCTCCAGTTCCAATATATAAGATGGGAGCACCGGTTTCTGCTACTGCAGATAAAGCTCCTCCTCCTTTGGCTGTGCCGTCCATTTTTGTCAGGGTTACTCCTGTTATTCCTATTGCTTCATTGAAAGCTTTTGCCTGTTTTCCTGCCTGCTGTCCTATGGAGGCATCAATAACAAGTATTTTCTCATCTGGTTGAACAACTTTAGCAATCTTTTTCATCTCATCAATAAGCTCCTTTTCCAAGGCATGTCTTCCTGCAGTATCTATTATAATTACATCATATTTTGAAAATTTATTCAATGCTTCCTTAACAACCTCTATAGCATCATTTCCTCCACCATAAACAGGAACATTTATTTTCTGCCCAATCTGTTTCAATTGCTCATATGCAGCAGGTCTGTGAACATCGCCGGCCACCAACGCAACACTCATTCCCTTCTTTTGGAAATATTTTGCAAGCTTCCCGCAAGTAGTAGTTTTTCCCTGCCCATATAATCCAACCATCATTATTCTTTGCTTTTTTATAGGAAGTTCCCTTCCTTTGCCTAAAATGGATGAAAGTTCATCATACATTATGCGAAGGACATGCTCCCTATTGCTCATTCCAGGCAATGGTTTTTCCTCCAAGGCTCTTTTTTCAATTTTTCTGGAGACTTCTAAAACAAGTTTAACATTCACATCTCCCTGAATTAGAGCCCTCTGAATATCTCTTACAACTTCTTTAACTAAATCTTTATCGACATAAGGGGCATTTGCTATTTTGTGAAAAGCGCTTCTTAATGCTTCTCCAAAACTCTTCAGCATTGCAAATTAACATAGAAGCCATATAATAATTTTGTCTTTTGATGGGGCTACAATGAATGTTGTCATAGCAAGCTCCAGCTGATAAAGCCTTAATAACTATTTCTTTGGATAGCAAAAATTATCGAACTCATTTATAGCAATTTCCAGTGACATTTTTCAGGTTTCATTTAATTTAGCATGTATCTCCCTAAATTTTAAAAAGGAGCCTGCTTTTAGCTTCGATGCTTGACAAGACAACAAAATACAGATTCAAAAAGAAGCTGGAAGAGCTTAAAAGCATTAGAGGACAGCATACTGAGCTCATTTCATTATATATACCTCCCAATAGGCGCATAAGTGATGTAATGAATCATTTGAGAGACGAATATGCTCAATCATCCAATATAAAATCAAAACAGACAAGAAAAAATGTTTTGTCTGCCATTGAATCAATAATGGCAAGGCTCCGCTATTTCAAGGAGCCTCCTCCAAATGGAATGGTATTTTTTGTTGGAATGGTTGGAGAACCACCCAAACTTGTAGCTGAGATAATTGAGCCACCTATGCCAATAAATATTTATCTTTACAGATGCGATTCCCAATTTTACACTGAGCCACTGGAAAAAATGCTTGAAGAAAAGGACATTTACGGGCTTCTACTTATAGACAGGAGAGAATGTACAATAGGATTTCTTATAGGAAGCAGGGTAGAGCTTGCAGCATATTTAACATCAAGAGTGCCTGGAAAGCACAAGAAAGGAGGACAGAGCCAGAGGAGATTTGAAAGGCTTACTGAAATCGCAGCCCACGAATGGTTTTCTAAAGCAGGGGAAAAAGCAAATCAACTGTTCTTGGAAAAAGGAGATAGTTTGAAAGGAGTTTTAGTTGGGGGGCCAGGGCCAACAAAAAGAGAATTTGTAAATGGAAATTATTTGGATTATAGAATAAAGAAAAAGATTGTTGGACTTTACGATACTGGCTATACAGATGAATATGGGCTGAGGGAGTTAGTAAATGCTGCAGCAAATGATTTGGAAGAGCTCGATGTTATAAAAGAGCAAAAGCTGATGAAGAGATTTTTGAATGAGATAAAGAAAGATAGTGGGCTTGCAATATATGGGGAAGAGGAGGTTAGAAAAGCTTTGGAAATGGGGGCACTGGAAGTTGTAATGATTTCTGATGCCTTACAAAAATTTAAAGTAAAGGCGGTTTGCAAAAATTGTGGGTATGAAATAAATGATGTTGTTGAAAAATTGGATATAAACTGTCCAAAATGTCAGCTTCCTATGGAAATTGTTGAAAAGAAAGATATTGTTGAAGAATATGCTGAATTGGCGGAAAAATATTCAACACAATTTGAAATAATTGGAAGGGAAACAGAAGAAGGGGAAATTTTATATAAAGCATTTGGTGGAATTGCCGGAATATTAAGGTATAAGTTGAATGGATTATAGATAGAATGAAAAGAATGATTGTTATTATCGCAAGGCTTTTTATGCATATTCC
>JAGGYX010000184.1 GCA_021162305.1 Thermoplasmata archaeon
CACAAAGTATAGAATAGATGGAGGAACATGGCATACTTATTCCATGCCATTTGAAATTTCTGAAGAAGGAGACCACATTCTGGAATTTTACAGTCAGGATGACAAAGGAAATGTTGAAAGTATAAAAAATGTAACAATAAAAATAGATAAAAGCAAGCCAATAATTGATGACTATACTCATGCCGTCTTAAAAAACGTTTCTTTTAATGTTAGTATCCAAGATATAAACAATGTTACCGTTTTTGTTGAATACTGGTATGATGGAAATCATACAAACGAGAGTATGACGAAATACGGAAACTACTGGAGAAAGAATATTGTTGCTGAAAAAGGATTGCTACATTATATAATACATGCTGTTGATTTGGCAGGAAATTGGAATAGCACCATGGAAAAAACACTACAGGTTTTTGAAGATATAAAACCAGAGATAAAAAATATAACATTTCCTTCAAAATCTCGTGCTGGTTTTGTTAACATAACATGCATTGTTAGTGATAATGCTGGAGTTGCAGGAGTATGGATTAATGTAACCATGCCCGACGAAAGCTACATAAATGAAAGCATGCAGTTTGCAAATGGAACATATTATTTCAATACCTCATTTAATTTAACTGGCAACTTTTCATTCTACATATATGCCATAGATGTAAATGGAAATGGAAATAAAAGCAATGTAATGCAATTTGAAATATATCCAAAATGGGATATAAACATGGACAATAGAGTTAACGTACTTGACTTGATTATTGTAGCAATGCATTTCGGAAGTCATTCTGGCGAGGAAAACTATGATGCAGCTATAGATTTAAACAATGATGGCGAGATAAATGTCCTTGATTTAATTATCGTCGCAATGCACTGGGTTGGGTAAAGGCTAAGTTTATATTTTATCATGCTATAACATCATGCAGCTATCAGATTTAATAAAAGAAATGATGGAAAATCCTTCGCCAATACGCCAGATAATGAAAATGGCGAGCAGGAAAAACATAATAAATATGGGTCTTGACCCAGATGAAATTATTTCTTATGGCGGCGGCTGGGTGGGGCATCATGCACCCGAGTTATTGCGTTCGAAATATATGGAGATTACGGGCAATATAGAAAAATTTCATCTGGCTGGCGGTTATTCCCCGACGCTTGGCTTTGACGATGCCAGGGAGGCTATTGCAAATATGGAGAATTATTTATTCGGAAGCAATGTGAAGGAGGAGAATGTCATAATAGGACAATCTTCGACGCAGCTCACGCATGATTTGTTTGTAACGCTTTTGAACAATGAGGACACCATAATGTTGTTTGACCCGACATATGCAAATTATCCGGGGCAGATAAAAATGGCTTTGAAAAATGCAAGGATAGCTCGTTTAAAAGTTTTGGATGATGAAACATGGCAGTATAAGGATGATGAGCAGCTAAGCGAGGAATTCAAAGAATTGTATGAGGCAGAGAAGCCAAAAATTGTTTTGTTTCCTTCTCCTGACAATCCATCCTCGCAAGTTTTTGGTGACGCTTTTGTGAAAACAATATATGATGAATGCTATGATAATGATGCAGCAATGGTGATAGACTATGCATATAAGACGCAGGTTTTTGGGACAATACCATCATACTTCTCATGGAGTCCAGACAGCAAGCCAAATATGATTGGTATATACAGCAATTCAAAATGGGCTCGCGGACTGGGAAGGCGGCTCGGCTGGGTTATTGCAGGCGTTGATGTCATCGACGCTTTGGAGAGAACGCAGCAGGGCAGCATTTTATGCCCAGACAGCATGCATCAGATGGCTCTCGTATCATATCTAAATGAAGCAATAAAGGATGGAAGTTTAAAGAAATATATGCAGGAGGTGAAGCAGGCTTACAAGAAAGCTGCTGACGCAACAATAAAAGCAATCGATGAACATCTTGGCTTCCCTCGCTTGATTCCGCAAGGTGGCTTATATACGCTTATGAAAGTTGGCGAGGATGGAAATGAATTTGTTAAAAGAGTGCTAAAAAATACAGGTGTTTTGTTTATTCCTGGTGAAGGATTTGGCTCTACATTAAAGAATGGAGTCAGAATAAGCTATGGACCAATGGTGGAGAGCATAGAAAAAATTGAGGAGGGCTTCAAAAGAGTTGCAGAATATTTGAAGAAATAATATGATTATGCGTTATTTTTAGCATGAGAATACTTCTTATGCCAATACTCATAACACTCATTTATCATTTGTAGATACTTTTTCTGTGCCCAATTCTCAAAATAACGATATTTTCTTTATCTACATCGAATATTATCCTATAATCCCCTATCTTGAACCTGTATGTGCCTATCTGAGGATTTATTAGTTTTCTTGCGTATTTGAATGGATTTTCTGCATATTCTTTTAACTTCTTAGCTATTCTAATCTGTGTTTCTTCATCTATTTCTTCTAAATCTTTTAATGCTTTATTAGTAAAAACTATTCTATACATCGAATAACTCCTCGAAATATTTTATCTTCCCTTGTTTATAATCATTTCTTGCCTCTTCAATTGACTTTAAAAAT
This sequence comes from Thermoplasmata archaeon, assembly GCA_021162305.1. Lineage (GTDB taxonomy): Archaea > Thermoplasmatota > E2 > UBA202 > JdFR-43 > JAGGXW01. The sequence continues at coordinate 2,535 of JAGGYX010000184.1, forward strand.
TCTTTGCTTGAAAGAGCTAACAAATCCTCTATTAAATCTTCCATAACTTCTCTCACGCTCTCCTTTATTAATACTTTTAATTCTTTTTCATCCATATCTCTTAATTTCATGTATTTTAAAAATGCATGTGTATATAAAGATGATGAAGCCAAAGCTAAGCCTCCCTAAAATTTTTTAAAATATGCACAATTTCTCATCATGAAAGCTCTTATACTTGCTGAAGATGGGTTTGAAGATTTGGAGCTATTTTATCCATATTACAGGCTTAAAGAAGAAGGATTCGATGTTACAATAGCTTCATCAAAGAAAAAAATTTCTGGAAAACATGGATATGAGATTGAAACAGATGCAGATTATGATACAATAGATGCTTCCAGATATGATTGCTTGATTATACCCGGTGGCAAATCGCCAGAGCGTGTCAGGCTGAATGAAAATGCAATAGAAATAACAAAACATTTCTTTGAGAAAAACAAACCCATTGCTGTAATATGCCATGGAGCGCAAGTTCTCATATCTGCAGGCGTTATCAGACATCGTAACATAGCATGCTGGTATGGAATAAAAGATGATGTTATTGCAGCAGGTGGAAATTTCATAGATGGTGTTGCTGTAGATGGTAACCTTGTTTCAGCTCGCTATCCCCCTGATCTGCCAGAATGGATGAAAGAATTCATAAAATTGCTTCGAGAGAGGAAGTAGAGACAGGAAAGCATCTATATGGGATGATGCAGGTATGACAGATGGAAAATTATTTCAATATCTAATTTATTTAGACAAAAAGGAGGCGATAAAACGAGAAGAAAAATCATCATCGTGCTTCTTCTGGTTTTGGGTATTTTGATTGCTGGATTTACTATAACAGAAATGAAAAACGGATTAAACGCAAGTATGGCGGAGGCAGCAGCTTTCTTGGGAGCAACAAGGGAGACAGGGCAGGAGGCGGAGCTTGAGATAATAGAGAATAGCATGATAATGAATAATACAAGCATAGGAG
>JAGGYX010000076.1 GCA_021162305.1 Thermoplasmata archaeon
AAATAATGGATAGAAAATATGGAAAGGCATGTGCAAAAATTTTGGAAGATGTTGCCAATGGAAAAATAAAGGCATGCATTTCTCCTTTGGTTGCAATTGAAGTGGCAAATGCCCTTAGAAAATATGGAATAAAAGGGATAAAAGATACAATAGATGCAATTTTATCTCTGGACATTGATGTTCATCCAATAGATGAAATTATTGTAAGGATGGCAGCAGAAATTTTTGATAAATTTGGCATAAGTCCATATGATTGTATTCATGCTGCAACGATGCATGCAAGAGGAATAAAAGAAATCATATCCGCAGCTAAAGAATTTGATAAAATAAAGAATATAAAAAGAATCGATCCATTGCGTTATGAAGATTAAATAGTTTCCAAAAATTTAAGAAATGGCATGCATTATAGCTACAATGTATCTCACAAAAGAGCAGGAAGAGATGCTTGAAGGAGAGCATGGTGAGATTATTTCTAAAATGACTCGCCTTTTGGTAAGGCTTGGTGACATATACAATGCTGAAAAAATGATACCCGTGGCGAGTGTTCAGGTGGCTGGTGTTTCATATAAATCCATAGGCGAACCTGGCTTGGAATTTCTTCAGGATATTGCAAAGGAAGCAAGAGTAAGAGTTTTAACATTTCTTAACCCTGCTGGAATGGATCTGGAAAAATGGAAGGAGATGGGCATAGATGAAAACTTTGCAAAAAAACAACTTGCCATAATCGAGGCTTTCAGAAAAATGGGAATCATAATATCTGCAACATGCACTCCTTACTTGGCAGGAAATCTGCCTCATTATAAGCAGCATATTGCATGGAGTGAAAGCTCGGCGGTGAGCTTTGCAAACTCTGTTATAGGAGCAAGAACGAATCGTGAAGGTGGTCCATCTGCTCTTGCGGCAGCCATCACAGGATTCACACCCTATTACGGCTTGCACCTCGATGAAAACAGGCAGCCAGATTATATTATCGAGGTAAAAACACAATTAAAATACAATTCTGATTTCGCTGCCCTCGGTTACTATGTCGGGAAGAAAATAAAAAATAAAATACCTTTCTTCAAGGGAATAAAAGAAGCAGATACAGATCAATTGAAGGCGCTGGGGGCGGCGATGGCGGCGAGCGGAGCTGTAGCACTGTATCATGTTGATGGCATAACGCCTGAAGCAGATAAAATTTCTATTTCGGGCTTAGAAAAAATCGAGTTTGGAGAAGAAGAGCTTAAAGAAACTTATGATGCTTTGAATTCTGGCGAGGAGCCAGACATTGTCATATTTGGCTGTCCCCATGCTTCCATATCAGAGATTTTCAAAATTGCGAAGATTCTGGAAGGAAGAAAAGCAAAGAAGCCATTCTGGATTGTTACTGCAAGAGCTACAAAGGAGATGGCAAGAAAAATTGGGCTTGAAGAAGCGATAGAAAAAGCAGGTGGGAAAATATATGCAGATACATGCATGGTTGTCTCGCCCATCGAGAATTTATTTAAAACAACAGGCGTAAATTCTGCCAAAGCTGCTCACTATTTGCCGGGCTTTTGCAAACAAAAAGTTGTTTTTAACAATATGGAGGCGTTGTTAAAATGAAGGCTCGAACCATATATCCGGGAAATGTGAAAGGTGTTGCCATAGTAAGTCATGAGCCAATAGGCTTTTATGGTGGAATAGACATGAAAACAGGCGTTGTTATAGAAAAAGGGCATCCTCTTGAAGGGAGAAGCATTAAAGGAAAAATTCTTGTGTTTCCATATGGAAAAGGCTCGACGGTGGGAAGCTATGTCATATATGGATTGAAAAAGAACGGAGTTGCTCCTCTTGCAATAATAAATAAAGAAACAGAAACAATAGTGGCAACAGGCGTTATTCTAGCTGCCATACCATGCGTTGATGGCGTGGATATAGAAAAAATTAAAGACGGAAGCATTGTCGAAATAAAAGCAGGGGAAAAGGAAGCGGAAGTTAAAATAGAATGATTCTCATAAAGCTTGGAGGAAGTGTCATAAGCAACAAGAATAAGCCCTTCTCATTTAATGATAGCGTTGTTAAAAACATTGCATCTGAGCTAAAAAAATTCTACCCCAAAAAGAAATTCATAATCATACACGGCGGCGGCAGCTTCGGTCATCCGCTGGCGAAGAAATATGGAATAAGAAATGGACTGGATGGCAAAGAAAAGCTCATTGGTTTCAGCCACACACATCAAGCAATGCTCGATTTAAACAAGAAAATCATTGAAATATTCTTGGAGAAAGAGCTTCCTGCCTTTTCCATAAGCCCATCTTCAATTTTCATTACAGATAATGGAAAAATAGTTTATGGGAGCATAAAAATAATTGAAGAGGCTATAAAAATAAATCTTATTCCTGTTCTTTTTGGAGATGTTGTTATCGATGTTAGCAAAAAAATTGACATACTTTCTGGAGATGCTATTATGTCTTATCTTGCTTCCATGCTTGATGTCGAGAAAGCAATATTTTTGATGGATGTTGATGGAATATATGATAGGTCGCCAAATGATGAAAAAGCAAGGTTGATAGATGAATTAAATGAGGAAGCAAAGATTTCTGCGATTGAAGGAAAATTTGACGTTACAGGGGGTATAAAAAATAAGATAAGGGAGGCAATGAAAATGGATTGCATCGTATATTTCATAAATGGGCTGGATGAAGGAAATCTAACAAAAGCAATAGAAGGGAAAAAAGTGGGGACGATAAAGAAAGGAAAATAAAATATATTTTCCCCGCATTACATCATGTGGAGCTTAAATTAAGAGAGCTGCATGAAAAAAAAGTCAGGGAAATAATAGACGAAAGAGCAGTCTGGAATCTCCCATTGCTTGAAAAAGATGCTTCCATAGCGTCTCTTCTTTCCATCCTCACCGCCCGCGACCACGTCTGGATTGTTGAAAAGAAAGGAAGCAGGCATGTTATAGGCGTTGTCACAGAAAATGATATATTAAAGCTACTTGCCCCAGCAAGGCTGCCCAAATATGTTTTTGGCAAAAAATATGGCGTTTCAATACAACATGGAACTGCTGAAAAAGCAGAGGATATAATGTGCAGTCATTTGATAAAATGCTCACCCGAAGAAAAAGTTGGAGATGTTCTAAAGAAAATGGTTAATGCAGGATTGCGAAGATTGCCGATTGTTAAAAATGATGAAATAGTTGGTGAGATAACAACCCGTTACATAATTCAAATTTTACTGGGGAAACGATAAAATGATTGCATTGAAAATTTTATTGCTTGAGATTGGATTAGCATTGATTCTGGCAAAAATATTTGGATATGGAATGGAGAAGCTGAAACAGCCTGCCGTTATTGGAGAAATACTTGCAGGCATATTTCTCGGTCCATTTATTCTTGGCTCAATATTCAATTTCAATTTTATTTCTCCATCTATAAGTAATGAAACAGAAACAATTGCCCAAATAGGCATAATTTTACTTTTGTTCCTATCTGGTATCGAAACAGGCGTTGGAGAAATAAAAGAGGCTGGAAAAAGTGGCATGATAACTTCATTTTTTGATGTATTCATGGCTTTTTTATTTGGTTACATTGTTGGAACAATTCTTGGATATGACACTTTACATTCAATAGCAATAGGAAACATTTTTACAGCAACAAGCGTTGGCATAACAGTTCGCACCTTAATGGACATGAATGCACTTCACACAAATGTTGGTAATCTCATATTGACTGTAGCAGTTTTGGATGACATACTTGGCATAATTGTGCTTTCTGTAACTCTTGGAAAAAGGCTCAATTGAAATGCTTTTTGTTAAAATAGCTGCCTTTTTTGCAATATTCTTCATTCTCCTTCTTTTGTTATATAAATATCAAAAATTTGGTATTCATGTCTCAATACCAAAATTTGCTCTTACAATTGCTCTTGCTCTGTGCTTTATTTTCTCGGCTCTTGCTTTATCTCTTGGGCTGGCAGCGATAACTGGCTCATTTTTTGCTGGCTTGCTGTTAAGTGCTGCTCCTCAAAGAAGGAGAATAAGCGAGTTTATTAGAGAGATTGGAGACATTTTTTTCATCCCCCTCTTCTTTGTATGGGTGGGAGCAAGCTTTGATTTCTCTGCTCTTGAAGGTGTGGGCATGCTCATTCTGCTTTTCATTCCATTTGCTTTGGCTGGAAAAATAATTGGGTGCAGCTTAGGAGCAAAGATAACTGGCTTTTCAAACAGGGATGCAATATCAGTAGGCGTTGGAATGATGCCACGCATGGAAGTTGCCTTGATTGTTGTAACAACAGAAATTTCTATGGGAATATGGGACAAACCCCTCGCCCATCAGGTTTTGGCAGCTACAATCCTGCTTGTTATAATCTCCTCGTTCCTGACACCATTTGTATTGAAAATGGTTTATAAAGCATCATAACTTCTTCTTCATTTTATAATGCTGTATTTCATTGAATAAAACATAGCTTTTCTCAATTATGCTGTATCCATTCTTCTTGTAAAAATTGACTGCATTTTCTCTTGCATTCAAAATAATGTATTCGGCTCCTTTTTCTTTTGCCATTTCTTCCAGTCTTCGCAGCATCATGCTTCCTATGCCTCGCCTTCTGTAACCTTCTTCGACTGCCATATATCTTATTTGTGCCTCCTTTATGCCATTAAAATGCAGTCTTGCAACGCCCACAATTTTGTTGCCGTCGCATGCCATAATATGAATTGCTTTATCTTCCATATCATCTCTCTCACTTCCTCTTGGCTGATTCCATGGTTTTCTCAATATCTCCCACCTGAGCTCATAATATTTTTTCAAATTGCTTTCCTTCAGGAGAACAAATTTTTATCATATTTTTAGCACGCCATTCAATTCTTTTAGCTCGCCTTTTTTCATCATAATCATGGCATGCTGCAATTCTTCAAATTGAAATATTTTTTTGGGTATTGTCAGATTCATTTCATTTGCTATTTTCAGAAATTCTTTTCCATAGTCACGCCTTACTTGATACAGCGTTTTTATACTCCTCCCCCACAGGTTATCGGTATAATTCTCTATTTCTATTTTGCTCATTGAAACAGCAGATAAAACAAGCACTCCATCCCTTTCCAGATTTTCCAAAGCTTTTTCAATCAGATTTCCAGCAGGAGGGAAAAATATTATTGAATCCATTTTTTCTGGCATTTCTTCTTCCATAATATTTCCAACCCATTTTGCATATTTTCTCGCCAATATCTTATGTTCCATGCTTCTTGTGCTCACAAAAACATTTATGCCAAGATGATTTGCCACTCTTGTAATATAATAAGCTGTTGGACCAAATCCAATCAATCCAAGATTATCTCCTTTTCTGACATCAGCAAGCTTAAATGCAAAGT
>JAGGYX010000195.1 GCA_021162305.1 Thermoplasmata archaeon
AGAGAGAGAAAAATGGCATTGAATTTGCGCAACCTTGCTAAAAGATTTAAAAAAATTCTCGCAATTATTCCATTGGAAAGATATGATGGAGTAATAGAAAATTTGGAAAACAAGCTGGAAAGATATAAAAAATGAGCTTGCATTACAACCCATGAAAAAGAAAGTTGTTATAATGGGTGCAGCGGGCAGAGATTTTCACAATTTTAACGTTGTTTTTCGTGATAATGAAGAATATGAAGTTGTTGCATTTACAGCAACACAAATCCCAAATATTACAGGAAGAAAATATCCTCCAGAGCTTGCTGGAAAACTTTATCCAGATGGAATACCAATATACGATGAAAAAGATTTGCCAGAAATAGTTAAAAAATATGGCATAGATGAGGCTGTTTTTTCATATTCAGATGTTTCATATAATGAAGTAATGCATAAAGGAGCTATAGCTAATGCAGCTGGAGCTGATTTTAAATTGCTCTCGCCAGAGCATACAATGCTCAAATCAAAAAAGCCAGTTATTGCTGTATGCGCCGTCAGAACAGGCTGCGGGAAGTCGCAGTTCAGCAGGAAAATTTTTGAATTGCTCTCAAAGAAAAGAAAAGTTGTTGCAGTCCGTCATCCAATGCCCTATGGCGATTTAGCAAAGCAGCGCTGCCAGCGTTTCGCCAGTTATGAAGATTTAGACAAGCATGAATGCACCATAGAGGAAAGAGAGGAATATGAGCCTTACATTGATATGCATGGCATAGTATATGCAGGCGTTGATTATGAAGAAATTTTGAGGGAAGCTGAAAAGGAGGCGGATGTTATAATATGGGATGGCGGCAACAATGACTATCCTTTCTATAAGCCAGATTTACATATTGTTATAGCTGATCCTCATCGTGCGGGGCATGAAAGAAGTTATTATCCAGGCGAGTTAAATGCAATGATGGCTGACATAGTTATAATAAATAAAGTAGAGACTGCAAAAGAAGAAGATGTGAAAAAAGTTGAAGAAAACATAAGGGAGATAAATCCAAAAGCAAAAATATTGAGAGCAACATCTCCAATAAAAGTGGAAGGAGATATAAAAGGAAAGCGTATAATTGTTGTTGAAGACGGTCCAACCATAACTCATGGAGAAATGCCATATGGAGCAGCGACAATAGCGGCGAAGCAAAATGATGCTATTATAATAGATGCAAGGAAATATGCGGTTGGTTCAATAATGGAAACATACAAAAAATATCCTCATCTTGAAAAAATACTGCCGGCTATGGGTTATGGAAAGCAGCAGATAAAGGAACTTGAAGAAACGATAAACAACGCTGACTGCGATGCTGTGCTGGCGGGCACGCCCATTGATTTGAGGCGAGTAATAAATGTGAATAAGCCGATAATAAGAGTTAGATATGGAGTTGAAGAGAATATGGAAAAAGAGCTTGAAAAAATAATAGATGAGTTTCTGGAAAAGGTTTAACTTTTATTTGCTCTAACACTCGGGCGAACTTTCTCTGCCCCTTTTCCTTTATTTCTCAATCCCCTTCCTTTTTTACCAGCAGATGTTTTTCCGCGGAATGCTCTTCCTTTATCGTGAACAATCCAGTTTATGTGGTTGTCATTCAAAATTGCTGGATGACTTCTATCAACAAGAATGACTTCATAATAATGATACCTTCCATCTTTTCCAACCCAGTATGAGTTCAATACCTCCATATTTGGGTACTTCCTTGCAACTCTTTCCTCTGCTATTCTCTGTATTGACTTCTTTGGAGTTATTTTATTCACTCCCATTTTTGATGGCTTCCTTCCCTTATTTGGTCTTTCTTTTCTTCTCCCTCCTTTTCTTACCCTTGCCCTTACAATAATGAATCCCTGTTTCGCTTTATAACCGAGGGCATGAGCTCTATCTGGGCGCAAAGGCTTATCTACTCTAACTATTGCCTCGCCACGCCTCCATTCAATGAGGCGGCGCCACTGCGGGCTGTTGTATGCTGTGGTAGGCTTTTTCCACGCAAGGCGGAGATAATGATACATTCCTTTCATCTCAAAACGAAAACAAAAGGAATATATAAATTTTCATATGCTAATCTCGTATTTTATCCCCAGTTTTGGAATTTCTATGCCAGTTCCTTCTTTAACGACTCCAACAATTTTTGCCTCTATATTTTTATTTAAAATCTGTAAGGCATCGTCTACATATTCTTTTGCCACAACAACAGCCATTCCCATTCCCATATTAAATGTTTTATACATTTCATGGTTGTTAATTTTTCCAAGTTGCTGTATTACGCCGAATATTGGCTGCGGTGTTATTGGTTCTTCTATCAAAAATTTAAATTTGCCAATCATCCTTCTCATTTTGTATAGTCCACTTCCAGTGATGTGAGCAATCCCTTTTATCTCAATTTCATTCCATAGCTTCATTATCTCCTTTACATATATTCTCGTTGGCTTAAGCATCTCATATCCAATTATTCCAATTTCATCAATTTCATCATGAAAAGAGTAACCATTCTCTTTGAAAACTTTTCTTGCGAGTGTGAAGCCGTTGGAGTGCAACCCATTGCTTCTAAGCCCGATTATTGCATCTCCTTCTTTTACATTTTTTGGCAAATCCTTCTCAATTATTCCAACTGCTGTGCCAGCTAAATCAAGCCCTTTTATTATCTCGGGGAGCGTCGCAGTCTCGCCACCTACGATAGCTATTTCTGCTTCATCTGCCCCCTTTTGTAAGCCTTTTGCTATTTCTCTTGCAATGGCAGCATCCATCTTTTCCATGGCAAGATAATCAACGAAGGCAATTGGCTTTGCTCCAATGCAAAGCAAATCATTTACATTCATGGCGATGCAGTCTATGCCTATGGTGTCCCACTTTTTCATTTCATTTGCAACAATAATTTTACTTCCTACTCCATCTGTTGACATTGCAATTTTTATTCCATTATAGCTCACCCTGTCTTTTTTTCCTATTATGCCTATTATATTTCTTATGACTTCATTCTCTTTCTCTATATCTATGCCTGCTTTTGCATATGTAAATTCATCCATGATGTTATTCCTGCCAGTTTTATAATGGCATCGATAAAAAAGTTATATAAGGGCATGGTATAAGCATTGAATGATGGGGCTGGATATTGGAGAAGGGAAGAAGTACAAAGGAAAGATAAAAGTTGCTGAACTTGAAGATGGAAGCAAGGTTGAAATACCATATTTTGTTATGCGTGGAGTAAAAAAGCATCCTGTCTTGCTTCTGAATGCTGCCATTCATGGAGACGAGTTAAATGGAGTAGAGGTCATAATGCGTTTATTTGAAGAATTGAATCCAATGCAAATAAAGGGAACAATAATCGGCGTGCCCGTTGTCAATGTTCTGGCTTTCCGCAGCAGAGACAGATTTGATGCAATCGAAAAAAGAGACTTGAACAGGAAATTTCCGGGAAAGAAAAATGGAAACATTACCGAAAAAATTGCATATCATTTTTTCAATGAATTTGTAAAAAATGCTGATTTTGGAATTGATTTACATGCTGGAATGAAAGGTCATTTGCTTTTGCCACATGGAAGAGCAAGAATTTTAAAAGATTACAAGCCAAACCTTGAATATTATCAGGCTCTCGGCACAGATATAATTTTTTATCACGATGGCGAGAAAGGAATGCTGAATATAACGGCAGGAAAGGAAGGCATACCAATTGTATGTTTTGAGATAGGAGAAGCAGATAGGCTGGATGAATACTATATCAATGAAGGAATAAAAGCAGTAAAAAACTTCATGAGATATTTTGGAATGCTTGATGGTATGCCAGAGATGCCAGCACGCCAGATACTGCTTCAGGGCTATATTGAAGTGAGGGCAAATGCGGGCGGAATATTTTATTCAGGAATAAAAGTTGGAGATGTTGTGAAGGAAGGAGACATCATTGGGTATATAAGAAAAATAAATGGAGAAAGAGTTTACTTAAAAGCTGAGAAAGATAGCACAGTAATGGGAGTTCGCACATTATCTGCTGTTAGAGAAGGAGACCCAATTGCATGGATGCTTTCATTTGAAAATGCTGAAATTTTAGAAATTAAAAAGAAAGTTAAAACGAGGAGAAACAAAATTTTGGAAAAGGCTGAGAAATTCATTAAATGAGGGGCTGATTTTTACTAGTATGCTTCCATACTCTGTTCACAATATACGCAATCTTTTCATCTACATCATCATTTTTTGCATACCACCTCTTTAATGTATCTGCACAGCTCTTTTTCCTTTTTATTCGCCTCCTTAATATATTCAAATATCTTACATTTGTATCGAGAGCTTTAATTCCTTTTTCAGCTTTTTCTATACTCTCCATTATATAATTCAAAGTTGATATCTTTTTTCCATTCCATATAAAATCTCCTTTCAGTCCTTCTTTTATGGCTTCTATTCTATTTATCTCTATTTCCTTGAGGGGCGGCAGCTCCTGGCGGCTCCACCGCTGAGCGTATTTGAGTCGCCCGATTATGTATTCGATGAGAGCCATGTTTTCTTTTATTGTGCATTGAGCTGGATAAACCCTGTTTTCCACCCTGAAAGGAACTTCAAGCCTTATTCTGTTATCTTCATGCCTTTCCTTGACCATCTGGGTTAATGAATTTGCTATGATAGGGGAGAAAGAAGAAACATACTCTCCATATTCAATTATAGATGAGGGATATTTAATTAATTTTGGAAAGCCAGCATTTCCGCCATCAGCCAGCTCATATAATAGAAGGCGAGCTTCTCTATAATCGAGTATTTCTCCACCTATAATGGGGCTATTTGCAGATATTGCAATTTGTTCTGGAATCATATATAAAAGCCTGTTGTATTTGTCCACAATATCTTCAGGATTTTTTCCCTGTATATGAACATGCACAGATTGTATGGCTATGGCAATGTGCCTTGCTTCAATGCTTTTGTTTCCAATTTTTATTGGAGGAAACTGGCTTCTCCATTCAGCCATTTTTCTTGCCCTTGCTGTATCAGAAATCCATTCATCAGATAAAACATCAGGATGAGGATTTGAACCAAGGAGAAGAAATATCGCTTCATCTCCATACACTTTTTCAGCAAGTTCAACGATGTCATGAATTGCGTCGTGCAGATATTCTTCCATTTCCCTTAATGCATAGCATGAATACTCGCGTGGAAAACTTCTTATTTCAATCTGGCATTTTCCAGCTTCTCTATCAAATTCAAAATCATGGTGCATTTGATTCAGACGGGGTATTATTTTACTTGCATCGAGCGGTTTACCTTCCTTATTTACTAAAGCACCTTCCAGCTCTATCCCAAAAATGTAATCCTGCGGGTGGCGGCGGTGCTTTTCCAGTTGCCTGAGGTAATTTTTTAAGTCATTTATGTTTCTGAATTCCATATTGCTATGGGGGCAATATTTTTAAAATTTTGTAGCACAGTATCTCCGAAAGTAAAAATGTAGAAAAAAATAAAAGCCTTGGGCAGGTATTCCATCAAAAGGAGGGGATGGAATATGCCAGAGCCCAAGGCAAATAATAAATTCTTCAGGAAAATAAATAGAT
>JAGGYX010000189.1 GCA_021162305.1 Thermoplasmata archaeon
ATATATGATAAATTTCATAATAATATAAATAATTTTCTATCAAAATTGGAGAGGATGCAAAAACAGAAACTAAACAATTTTTATATTTTCGTTTTATTACTGTTGTGGAAGAAATCAAAATTGCAATAATAAGAATGGAAGGAACAAATTGCGAGGAAGAAAGTTTCAATGCATTTAAAGAGCTTGGAGTAAAGCCAGAATATGTTCATGTTAAGGAACTTGAAACAAAAAAGAAACAAATTTTTGATTATGACGGCATATTTATTCCGGGGGGTTTCTCAGCAGGAGACTATGTGAGGGCTGGTGTAATTTTTGCTGCCCGTTTGAAAGCAGGTGTTATGAAAGATTTAAAAAAATATGTTGAAGATGGCTATCCAGTTGTAGGAATATGCAATGGGTTTCAGGTTTTGATTGAACTTGGGATTTTACCTGCTTTGAATGGAATCAGTGATGAACCTGAAGCGTGCTTGGCAGCCAACGATTCCAATAAATTTGAATGTCGTCCCACTTTCATAAGACATGAGGGAAATAGCAAGATTACAAGAAATATACCTGTAGGCAAAATAAGTTTGATGCCATGCGCCCATGCAGAAGGAAAATTTTTGTTTAAAGATGATGAATATGCTGCTGAAGCATTGAAGCAGGTTATTTTCAGATATGTCGATGATAAAGGCAGACTGGCTGGTTATCCATGGAACCCAAACGGCTCATATGAAAATATAGCAGGCATAAGCAATCCAGAAGGAAATGTATTGGGTATGATGCCTCATCCCGAAAGAGCTTTTCATCCATGGCAGGGTTTGAATAAAAGGCAGGATGGAAAAGAAATTTTTGAGGGTATGCTGGAATATATAAAGAGAAGATAAAATGGAAATAAAGGGAAAAAAGGTCATTCTTGAAGGCAAAGAAGCAAATAAGATATACAATAAAGGAGCTTATGGAAAGTTTCATGGAAAAAAATTATATCTCAACCTCATTGAAGCATGCTATTTAATTGAGAAGGGCAGGCTCGAAGGCAATTTTAAAAATTTTATTGAACATGCAACCAAAAATGAGAAAGATTTTGAAATAAAATATCTTGTTTACAGGGATTTGAGAGAAAGAGGCTATATTCTGACCATCGATAATCACTTTTATTTATATGAGAGAGGCAAACGCCCGCCGTCGCCCCCCTCCTACATTGTAATGCCCATATCCGAAAGAGCCATATTCTCAATAAACAGATTGGCAAAATGGCTTCAGGAGATCGAAAAAAAACTGATGATTGGAATAGTTGATGAAGAAGGTGACTTAACATACTATATAGCAAAATTTTTTAGATTGAAAGGTAGCTTTGATGAGCATGAATATAGAGGCGAGGTATATCTCTTGAAAGATAGGTGCATTGTATGGGACGAGAAGCTCATTGACGCATTGAAGGAAGATTTTATAGGAAAAAGCTTAAACAATTTTATGCTTCTTTCTTTAACAGAAGCTGCCTATATTGGAGAAAGAGGAGTTAAAATAATGAAAGATGAAAAAGAAATGAAAGATGATGAGTTCCTGAAATATGCCAAGAAAATACAGCCAGATATAATGGAAAGATTTACAATATATAAAGATTTGAGGAGCAAAGGTCTGCTTCCAAAGACAGGTTTCAAATTTGGCTCTCATTTCAGGATCTATGACAAAGAGCCTTATGCAACGCATGCCCCATATCTTGTTCATGTTGTTAAAAGAAATTATAGGTGCTCATGGGCTGAAATCAGTAGAGCAATTCGTTTGGCTCATTCAGTTAAAAAAGAGATGATTTTTGCAATTGTGGAAGATGATATAAAATATATAAGGCTAAAAAGAATAACACCATGAAAAGGGCTCGTGTAAGAATTTATGGCATTGTTCAAGGTGTTTTTTTCAGAGCAAATACAAAAGAAATGGCTTTGCGTCTTGGCATCTCTGGATGGGTTCGCAACATGCCTGATGGAAGCGTGGAGGCTGTTTTTGAAGGAGATGACGATGCCATTGAAAAAATGATAAAATGGTGCCATCATGGGCCGGCGACGGCGAGAGTGGAAAGGGTTTATGTTGAATATGAAGAACCCAGAGGAGAAAAAGAATTTAAAATAATCTATTAAGGCGTGTATTGAATATGCCTCAATGCAGCAAGCTCAGTTATCCATTCTGTATTCAATTACAACCTTTCCATTTTCGTCTATTAATCGTCTTGTATTTCCTTTTTTATATATTTTGAGGCTCTCTCCAAATATTCCTATTTCTTCCCATCCCCTCATGTTTTTTAAACAAACAGCTTTATAAAACTTTTTTGATTTTTTTGTGTGTACGTTCTTGATACCTCAGCCATACTCTCCGGGAAATTCTTCGGCAATGATGTAGCTATTCCTCCAGCTGTGTTAAAAGAAATTAAAAAAGGAGGAATGGCATGGAGACATTTACAATACATGAAGGCAATTGGCTTAAAAATTATATCTCCTCCCTCAGATGTAATAAATCTGGTGAAAAAATTTGCATTTCGAACTGGCGACCTGCCAAATCTGTCAGATGTGGACATACATATTTTGGCTTTAGCTTTCCATTTAAAGGCGACTCTGCTAACAGATGATTATTCCATCCAGAATGTGGCAAAGGAGATGAACATAGAATATAAAGGAATAATGGAAAATGGCATAAAAGAAAAATTTTATTGGAGATACAGATGCAAATCATGTGGAAAATATTTTGACGAATATGTTGAAGTTTGCCCTATATGTGGAGGGAAAATAAAAAGGGTTAGAAAATGATTGATATAAAAATTGGAACAATGGAAGAGCGAATCATAAAACTGTTGCAAAAGGAATATCCTATAACAATGAAAGAAATTGCAAGAAAAATTGGGATATCGATGGAAAAGCTAAGGATGGAGTTAATGAAACTACAGGAAAGAGGCATAGTTGAGCTTGATGTCCTTCCAGATAAAACATATGTCCGCTTGATAAGATTTGATATAAGATTTTTGGGAGAAAGAAATCAATACAAGTTTATAAAAAAGAAAAAAAGGAGAGTAAGAAAAGAAGAAAAAGAGGATAAAGGGAATGATATAATGTATGCTTAGCATTCACATTTCTTTCCTGTTAGCTTCTCATATAACTCGACATATAGCTTGCTGACTTCATTTGCCATACTATCAGGCAACGGCGGGATGGGCGGCTCCTCATTGCCGAGCTTTCTCGCTTCTTTTAGCTTTTCATAGTAGCCGTTTCTTTTATAGTAGGCTCTTACAAATTCCTTGCTCAGCTCAATGAATTTTCCATCGTTATACATCTTTTCGTCCCAGAAGCGGTCTTCATCTGGCGTGCCAAATGTATCTACAACGACAATGTTTCTCCCCCCATCCATTGCAAACTCTTTCTTTCCATCAACATGGATAAGTCCTTTTATATTTCCTGCAATAATTTCATCTATTTTGAGGACAGCCTCCTTTATTTCTTCCATCTCTTCCTTTGTAATTCCCCCTATTTCCATTGCCTCTTTTTCATCCAGCAGGCGATCATATTTTTCAAATTTTGTTGTGAATTCTATCACAGGCTGCTCAAGTCGTTGCCCGTATTCATATTTATCCCTGTTTCTTTCATAAAATGAGCCTGCAACATAGTAGCGAGCTATAACTTCGAGAGGAATAAGATAATTTTTCATATCCCTGCCTCCTTTTTCGACAATACTGAACTTCCTGACAATCATTGAATTCTTGCTCTCCCTTTCTACAAAATGATGCTCTATTCCATGTTTCCCACACATCTCAAACCAGTGGGCAGCCACGCCGCACAAAACGCAGCCCTTCTTTTCAATTTTCGTTGGAATTATTTTGTCGAATACTGAAATATTATCTGTAAATAAAAATCGAAGCTTTCCATCTCCAATATCATATACTTCCTTAACTTTTCCTTTCCTTATGAGCATTGTCATCACCTTATTAAATCTATTAACTCTATTAAGCCTTTGTATTTCTTGCCCTCGCAAACTATTGCAAATCCCTGCTTATCAACTATTTTAATCAGCTCCTCCCTCGCTTCAGGTCCAACAACCCTTATACCACGCTCCAACAATCCTTTTACCTGCATATCCAATGGAGATGTTTTCTCTGGATGATAATCTGTTTTTTTATCGTGCGTGGTCTCTATTTTTATTAAATCTCTCGCCCTAACAACTCCAATAAGCTTGTCATCCTTTACAACAGGAATAATTGAAACGCCCTGCTTTCTCAGCATACTTATTGCAGTTGCAACTCTATCCTCTTCTTTAATTGGTTGAATAAACTTCATTATATCCTTGGCTTTTTTATTTCCGAGAGCCATTGCAATATCTATTGCAGTAATATATCCAATTAATTCTCCTTCATATGTAACAAGCAAATAAGGCTGCCCACTTTTCAACATGATTTGTTTTGCTTTTTTAATGGAATAACTTGCATCTATTTTTGGCAACCCCACAACAAAATCTTTTATTTTTTCATTAATTGACAATTTTCTTTTTAAAAGCAATCTTATATCAACAATGCCCCATGCTTTCTTCCCATCCATTATTATGGGGAAGAATCTATCTTCATACAAGTAGCCAAATATATTGCTTATTTCCTCATTTTTATCAATCAACTTAAAATTCTCTCTAAGCATGTCCCGAATCATATTATATAATACAATTTTAATATTTGATGATTTGGCATGCTGAAATTTACAATTTTATTTTAACAATGAAAACATCTGTTTTTATGAAGGAAAAATACGCCAGCAAAACGAATAAAGGGGGAAAGTAAATAAAGATTGCATTCGGATCAGCTTCTCTTTCCACCATCGCTATTACTCCATCCTTGCATTGCTTGGCATTTACAAAGTAAACATTAAATAAAAGAAGAATATTTCCAATGTTATAGCGTGGCATGAAATAGGTTTTACGCCATAGTTCATTGCCATTTTCATCAAGTTTGATCAGGATTCCCTCTTCTTTCGGTATTTCTTCCACCAATTTTGCGCCCGCCATTATATAGCCATCGCCAGCAATACTGCAGGATGAAATCGCTATTCCTTTTTCAAATGTTTTATTCCAATGCTGTCTTCCATTTTCATCAAATTTAATCCATGTTCTGCCATAACCATGTTGCAGTATAAAGCCATTTATGGCAGTGTGGGCAAAATAGCCTATTCCATCTATTTTTCTTTTCCATAATAGACCATCGTTTGAATCATAGGCATAAATCATTGTATAATTTCTTGAATATGTTAAAGGCGTCTCAACAAAAATATAGCCGTTCCTTAACTTTGCAATAGAAACAGAATGATTGAAGCGTTTTTCCCATACAATGCTACCATTCCCATCTATTTTAAGCACAATCGATTTCCTCTCTACATCAAAGCCATAAACACAAAATATTGTTTTGCCATTGCTTTCGATTATATATCGAGAAGAATGTGCTGGAAAAGAAAATGAATAGCTTTTATTCCATTGCTGCCTTCCATTTTCATCCATTTTCATAAGATTTGCTTTCCCATCATGACTATATAAAACAACAATGCCATGTGAAATGCATATACCGCATTCAGAATCGTCAGAGACAAATCTTCTTTCCCATTCTTTTCTTCCATTCTCGTTTAATTTAATTATCCTACAATACCATTCATTGGCTATAACATTCCAACTTTTTACAATCGCTATATAATCATCTCCGATTTTTTCTATAGCCATACCAATATCATAACTAAATGGATTTGATGCATTTCTGCTCCATTGTATACCATTAAAAGAAGGCGTTAAAAATAAAAATGCAATGAATAAAGCAATATATCCATGTGAATGCATAATTTTAAAAAATCTGGTTATTAAAAGTTTTTCTGATTTGTCCGCTGTGTTTATTTTACAGTATACTAAAAGTTTGGTTCTGTCGTAAATGCGGTTGAAAAATAATAGTGTCGAATGCGGTTGAAATATTACATTTTAACATGATAGGGTTCTCATTATATAATAT
>JAGGYX010000099.1 GCA_021162305.1 Thermoplasmata archaeon
ACATATGGATTGTCTTCACCATACCATGGTATCTCATGCTCGTCCATGAGAAGAATGATTCTCTTTATTCTTCTTTTCTTCAATTTTGTTATTATTTCCTTTTGAATAGAAAGAAATTCTTCCAAAATTTCTTCTTAGGCTTTTCATGGGAATCGATTTTCCCTTTTCCATCCCCTCCTTTTGATGGAATGCTTGCCCAATGCTTTTATTTTTTTCTACATTTTTACTTTCAGAGATACTGGTAACCAGTATCTCTGAAGGGGGGACAGATTTACCATTTTTTAATCTGTTTTTACCGTTATTTTTACAAATCAAAATATGCTGAGCCAATAGCTAAAATATCATAAATGCATTACATTTATGGAATGGAAAGAGGAAGCAAAGAAGAAAGCAGCGTATGAAGCAACGAAGTATATTAAAGATGGAATGGTTGTTGGCCTTGGAACTGGCTCAACAGCAAGATATGCAATAGAAAAGATTGGCGAACTTGTTTCAGAAGGCTATGATATTATAGGCATTCCAACATCAAAGCAAACAGAAGATATGGCGAGGCAACATGGAATAAAAATAGGAGACATAAATGATTACGATGTTATAGATGTTACGATAGATGGAGCTGATCAAATAGATGAAAATTTAAATTTAATAAAAGGAGGGGGCGGCGCCTTGCTGCGGGAAAAAATTGTGGCGAGCTGTAGCAGGCTTGAAATCATTGTGGCTGATGAAAGCAAGCTCGTTGATAAATTTTCTTTTCCTCTGCCTGTTGAGGTTGTAAAATTTGGATGGTCCCGCACGGCAGAAAAGCTCAAGAAGCTTGGATTGAAACCCAGGCGGAGAGATTTCGTGACAGATAATGGAAATTACATTCTGGATTGTGATTATGACGAGCTTGAATATGAGTTGGAAGCGAGGATAAACATGCTTCCAGGCATTGTTGAAAATGGGCTTTTCATAAATATGGCAAGCTTTGCAATCATTGGATATAAAGATGGAAGCGTAAAGGAGTTGAGAAAATGACGTTACTTGTTGCCTTTCTTCTTCTGTCCATGCCATTTTCCAGCATTGATGTTGGCATATGTCATCTTCAAGATGAATATGATTTTGAAGTTGCTTCCAATATGCATTTTTCATGGCATCGTAGCAGCGTTGCATGGACAGGCATTGAAATAAGAATGTGGGGCTACGACTATTACTGGAAAGATGCTGATGAATTGGTGAATCAAAGCATAAAATATGGAATAAAGATGTTATGGACTATTGCCTTCACTCCATGGTGGTGCAGCTCTAAGCCAAATGCGAGTATATATGATGAGGATTACTACACATATCCTCCGAAAGATATGAACGCATGGTATGATTTCGTTAGAAATATAGCCAGCCGTTATAAAGGCAAGATAACAGCATGGGAGATATGGAATGAAGAAGATTTGAGTTATTTCTGGAAGGGAAGCGTTGAACAATATGTAGAGCTAATAAAATATGCATACATGGCTTTAAAGGAAGTAGATGAGAATAACATCGTTGTTATGGGAGGACTTGCTCTCGCAAATCCTGGCGAGGGAGAATATAATCCACATTTCTTGGAAGAATTTCTGGCTTTAGGAGGAGGAAAATATGTCGATGTGTATGCATTTCATGTATATGGAAACACTCTGATGCAAAGATATGAATATATGAAAAGCACGCTGCAAAGATTCAATGAGAGTAAGCCTTTATGGGTAACAGAATTTGGAGCATCGACATGCAGTCATTGCTACAATGAAATGCAACAGGCATTCATAATAATGTATGATATAATTCAATTTCAAAAGCTTGGGATAGAAAAAGCTATGATTTATGAGCTAAAAGATAATCCAAGCGAGGATGAATGGGACAGCCATCTTGGAATATTTCATGCTGATTACTCGCCAAAGCCTGTTGTATTCTTTCTTTTCTTTTATTTATTGTTGCGTAATGGTTGAAATGAAAGAGAAGAATAGTATAAGGGAAGAAGATAAAAATTATTCTTACTCCATTTCATGCAAAATTCTTTCATTCACTCTTTTTTCAACAATTCTATAAATTCCATGGCATTCTTCATCATTTTTGTGTTGTTGAACATGCAATATGCATTGTCTGCTTTTAAACAAATTTCTTTAAGCTTCCTTAATTCATTCATGTTATAATCATAATTGTAGCCGCCTATTCCATGCAAGCGATAATATTTTGGCATTCCATACAAACTTTCATTTTTGAATGGGTCAACAACATGTATTAAGTCAAGCTCCTCGCATATTTTCTTTATCGTCTCTTCTTTCCAGTTACCGCGTGGTTCCCATCCAAAGATGAAGTCATGGGATATACTCGAAAAAAACTCTTTCATGTTTTTTATGTTTTCATTATTTTCTTTAAATGATGCGGGGCATTGAAATATGACAATGCTTGCTTTAAGCTCCTTTGCAATTTCTTTCGTTGCATCCCATGCTTTTATGGTATCATCATTAACCCTAAAAAATCCATAGTTTTGCTTCGCTTCTATTCCCGCCTTTCTATATGTTGGACTTGTCGGTGGATGAGTTATAACCTGCCATGCCTTCATTGTGAACTCAAAGTCTGAAGGCGCCATGCTGCGCCACTTTCTTGCCGTCTCGATGCGAGGCAGCTTATAAAAAGTCTGCTGCACTTCCACAACTTCAAATTTTTTGAAATAGTTTGCCATGCCGCCTGCAAAGCCGCAGCATCCGACTTTTATCATTTATTCATATAGCTTTTGAGCATATCTAAATTTTTTGGATTTTGCTTGAAATAATTTCGGATTGGCTCAATCATTTTGTTTAAATAGGATGCAACGCCCATTTTTAAATCGAGAGGATGCAATTCTTTGGAGATAAAATCTTTTTCTAAAACCTCGTAACTTTCATATTCTCTTCCATTTATTTCAATGCTCCCAAAGTGAGGGAACAAAAGATGGGCTGCAATTTCCATCACAGGATTCGAAGCATCGCCTTCTGGACAATATGCTTTTTTTATTTTACGCTCTATTTCCTCTTTTTCATCATGAACAAAAATTGCACTGCCTGGCTTACTTTTTGACATTTTTGCAACATCCATTCTTCCCTTTGCTTTAAGGCTCGATATGATTGGCGTATGCAAAGCCACAGGCTTTTTCATTTTCACCTTGTCAGCAAAATCACGAGCGAGCATATGGGCATGTCGTTGGTCCATGCCTCCCAAAGCAGCGTCCACATCAAGATAAAAAATGTCGGCAACCTGCATTATGGGATATATGAATTTCGAAAAATCTTTTTCGGCTTCCTCTGCCTTTCTTCCCATTATGTCCATTGCTCGCCTCACTCTTGCCAGCGATGTATTCTTTGCTATTTTTAGGACAAGTTGCCAGTAACTTTCATCTTTAATCATATCACTCGCATAAATGTAATTTACTCCTTCTACGCCCATGGCAGCGAATGCATCTTTTATGTATTCTCCGCATGTTCGAATTGCGTCCATATTTCCATTGAGCTTGTCATTAATCCATGCATGCCAGTCAGCAAGCAAAATTGTAACATTGAAGCCAGCTTTAACCAAATCTTTTATTTTTTCACCACACATAAGCCAGCCAAGATGGACGAAGCCAGAGGGTTCAAAACCAATGTATGCTCTCTTTTCTTCTTTTTCCATTACTTTTCTTAGCTCTTCAACTGTTATCACTTCTCTGAGATTCCTTGTTACGAGCTCGAGCATAAAAGATTATGAAAAAGGGATATTTAAAGATGGATGGTGAAAAAGCTGAAATATCAAGAGCTAACTCAATAGATTCCTTTAATTTTTATGAACCATAAAAAGTATTCAGTCTAATAATTGGAAATTGACTTTATAAAATTTCACTTGAATATTTTCAGCCATTTTTAGAGCATAATCAAGTCGTTCATCTTTGTCTTTGCATATGATCAACCCCTTAACTCCCATTCCCTCCCGACAAAGATTTTCCTTTACCCACCCCATATATCTTAAGATCTGTCCCACTACTTTATCTGAACTTCGGCCTTTCTTTAGTTCTATCACCACATAGGAATTGGTACTGGGTTCTATTGCCAAAATATCAATATTACCAATTTCAGTTGGATATTGCTGTCCAATATTGCCTTCCTCGTCTTTATACAATTCTAACTGGCCTCTAAAAATTTTTTCAAAATTTGAAACAATAAAATCTTCAAGATATTTCTCTAAAATGAATTCTTGTTCTTCTATTTCTTCCCCCACTGGTTTTTCCTCGATTAATTTTCCTTCAATGAGAGAGTTATACTTTTCTTCCGGTAATTCGTAAATTGTGTAAAATGAGAAAACTATCTTATCAAACTCAATATCTTTTTCTTCCCATTCAACACGAATAAAATTGGGGTAAAAATCCTCTGCATATGAGACTCTTTCTTTCCCCATTTCTTCATTATAAAAAGCAGTGGTTTTTACTGTGCCTTTACCTATTATTCTTTTAGTTCCACGTCGAGCAATAATAATGTCTCCAGGTGATATTTCGTGATAAAACTTCCAAATCGCATTAATATCTCTCATATCTTCCTTCCCGTAGACTTCTCTATACTTGGATATAAGTTCCTCTTTGCTTAGATTTGAAATATCTCCTAACTCCCACCAGCCAATCGCTATAGTTCCTTCTCTCAAATCATATTCCCAAGCTTTTTCAAATATTTCTGGTTTTGTCGAATCATATGGCGCAATTACCCAATATCTCCTCATTGTTATCAACTCCTTAAAAATTACATTCGACCTGATATAAATACGTTACGAAACAGGTTTGGCAAAGTGAATCATATGCGTTTTGGTCTCGAAAGAGTTCTGGTATATTTATGATAAATTTCTCATTCCTTGTCTGCCGTTATCGCATAATAGCCTGCTGTACCACTAATTGCCATAATGGGCGTTAAAATTGCAACAGCAAGGTAAAAATGAGGGTCTTTCCATATTTTATAATTTTTTGAAAAGAATTTTTTGAGTGTAATGATAACTACATAAGGTATAGCTATTAATGTTGCCCTTGCTTCAGACCATACTATATTTCTGGAGATATCTCTAACAATAACATTTGAAAAATATCCTTTCAAATATTCAATTAAATCATTTAAAACGGGAAAGGAATATGGATTTCCTCTTCCAATGTTATACCATAAATGCACCTTTTTCATGAAATCATTTAACCTCTTTTTTATCGCTGGACCTATGATAATAATCCTTCCTCCCGGTTTCAAAATACGGTGCATTTCTTTTATAAAATCTTTTTTATTAGGTGCATAACTAATGGATTCAAGAGCGAATACACCATCAAAATAGTTTGATGGAAATGAAGTTTCCATATAATCCATAAGGTAAAATTCAGTATTTTTATTGAAATTTCTTTCATCTGCAAATTTTCTCGCAAGCTTGACCTGCTTTTTGCTCAGTGTTATGCCTATAAATTTTGCCTTTGGATATTTATTTCCCAAATAAATGCTTGTTCCACCGATCCCACATCCTGCATCAAGTATAATCGCTTTCTTGTCTTCTATTTGCAGCAATCTTCCGACAAAATCATTCATGTTTAGCAACGCTTCTTCAAAACTTCTTGCTCCTTTTTCATGATATCCATCATGCAATGCTAAAGTTTCGTATCCCTTCCACCATTTAACAAAGCCAGCTTCCCAATGCCTTTCATACCAATATATAATCATTTCTTTGGCGTCCATTTTATGAACGTTCATAAAATGGTTGTTACTTTATAAAACTTGCGTTCCTAAGTACTGAAACCCGAATTGCATCCAAAATTTTTTAAACGCCAGTTTTATATATGTCCTCAGATATTAGGGTGCAAAAATGGCACAGCATCACAAACCGAAACGTGGTTCACATGCATTTTCGCCTCGAAAGAGAGCTCGTAGTATAGTTCCAACTATAAGGAGCTGGCCCCCTGATAACGGAGCAGGCAAGCCATACTTGCAGGGTTTCGCTGGTTATAAAGCTGGAATGACCCATGTGCTGGTGGTTGATTATCGTCCTACCTCCACAACGAGTGGGCAGCAGGTTTTTGTCCCCGTAACTGTTTTGGAGACTCCTCCAATGAAAATTTTTGCTTTACGCCTTTATAAAAAAACACCGTATGGAATGAAAAGCTTGACAGAAATATGGGCTGATGATGTTAAAGAATTGCAGGGTGTTATGCCAATTCCGAAGAAAAAGAAGGAGAAGGAAGTAAAAGAGTATGATGATGTCCGCGTCCTTGCCATTACACAACCATCTCTTGTAACTGGTGTACCCCAAAAAAAGCCCCATATAATGGAAATCCGTGTTGGAGGCGGCGATTTAGAAGCCCGTTTCCAGTATGCAAATGAAATGCTTGGAAAAGAAGTCAGCATAAAAGATGTTTTCAAAGAGGGAGATATGATGGATGCAATAGCAGTCACAAAAGGAAAAGGGTTTCAGGGAGCTGTTAAAAGATGGGGCGTAAAATTGCTTCATCATAAAAACAGAAAGCATCGTCGCATGGCTGGCACACTTGGACCATGGCTTTCATGGGTCCGCTCTACTGTGCCGCAGGCTGGACAGATGGGATTTCATAAGAGGACGGAATACAACAAGCGTATACTCAAAATTGGTGAAGATGGAAGCGAAATAACTCCAGAAGGAGGCTTCCCTCATTATGGTTTTGTCAGAAATGAATATGTCGTTGTTCATGGTAGCCTGCCGGGTAGTGTAAAGCGTATCATAAGAATGAGACATGCTATTAGATATACCAAAGGTGTGAAAGTTGAAAAGCCAGAGATTACATATATTTCAACAACAAGCAAGCAGGGGGTATGATGAAAGCTAAGGTTTATGATCTGGATGGAAGCATAAGCAAAGAAATTGATTTGCCAGGCATATTCGAATTTGAATATCGCCCTGATTTAATTAAGAAAGCATTTCTTGTAATGCGTGCAAATAGGCGTCAACCATATGGAGCCAAGCCAACAGCAGGTAAAGAATATGTTGCAGAAAGCTTTGGTCCCGGGCGAGGGCAATCAAGAGTTCCTCGACTGGCGACAGGAAGAGCAGCTCGTGCACCCGGCACATATCACGGGCGGCGAGCACATCCGCCAAAGGCGGAGAAAATATGGGCTCGTAAGATAAATAAGAAAGAAAAGTTGCTCGCCCGTTTATCTGCTATAGCAGCTACTGCCAACATTGAGCTTGTGAAACAGCGTGGACATAAATTTGAGGGCGAGGTTCCTTTAATAGTGGAAAATAAATTTGAAGAACTGAAGAAAGTTAAAGAAGTTATTGCAACTTTGGAAAAAATTGGAGTTGGTGAAGATTTGAAAAGAGCCAAAGAAGGAAAGCATATAAGAGCGGGCAAGGGAAAAATGAGAGGACGTAAATATAAAGTTCCAAAATCATTGCTCATCGTGGCTGAAAATAAGGAAAATATTGAAAAAGCAGCTTCCAATTTAGTGGGCGTTGATGTTGTTACGGCAGATGAAATAAATGTGGAGCATCTTGCCCCTGGCGGTCACGCTGGACGACTAACATTATATACTTTGAATGCAATAAACAAGTTGGGTGAAAAATATGAATCCATATGAAATAATCCTCCATCCATATGTTACAGAAAAAACCCTTGCCATGATTGAAAATAACAATGCATTGCAGTTTGCAGTCAAAATAGATGCGAATAAAAAACAGATTAAAGAAGCAGTAGAAAAAATATTTGATGTAAAAGTGGCGAAGATAACAACCAAAATAGGAGCGAAGGGAAAGATTGCGACAGTCAAGCTCAGTCCAGAATATAATGCAGAGGATATAGGAATGAGGATAGGTATATTCTGAGGTGTAAAAAATGGGAAAAAGATTAAGGATGCAAAGGCGTGGAAGCGGAAAGCCCCACTACCTGAGTCCATCTTTCAAGCATAAGGGTCCAGTTAGTTATCCAAAGCCAGGAGAATATGAAGGTATTGTTAAAGACATTATTCATAATCCTGGAACCACAGCTCCTCTTGCATTAGTTGAATTATATGATGGAAGCATGGCAAGGCTTATAGCCTATGAAGGAATGATGGTTGGAGAGAAAATAAAATTCACTAATGAAACAATAGTTAAGCCTGGCAATGTGTTGCCTCTCGGGTCAATACCTCAGGGAGCACCTGTGTATAATATTGAAGCTCAACCTGGAGACGGAGGAAAATTTGTCAGGGCAGCTGGAAACTATGCTACAATAGTTTCACATGAAAAAGACGGTGTCATAGTTCGCCTTCCCTCGGGCAAACACAAAATGTTTCTCGCTTCATGCAGAGCAACCATAGGGGTCGCTGCTGGCGGCGGTAGAGATGATAAGCCATTTGTTAAGGCAGGAAAGAAGTATCATGCTTTGAGAGCGAGAGCAAGAATATTTCCGATTACAAGCGGTGTAGCCATGAATCCTGTGAATCATCCTCATGGTGGCGGCAGCCACCAGCATGTTGGTCGTCCAAAAACTGTAGCTAGGGGAGCGCCGCCTGGAAGGAAAGTTGGTTCAATAGCAGCCCGCAGGACGGGAAAGAGGTGAAAAAATGGCAAGGAGAAAGAAAAGGAAGATTGAGATTGAAAGCAAAAGGGAATTCCTCTATCGGGGAATCAAAATCGAAGATTTGAAGAAGATGGGTATTGAAGAGTTGTTACCCTATCTCCCGTCTCGTGCGAGACGCACTCTCAAGCGTGGTTTGACACCCATGCAATATCGTCTCCTTGAAAAAATAAGAAAAAATGAGGATGGAAAAGTGATAAGGACTCACTGCAGGAACATGATTATATTGCCAGAATTTATAGGCCACACAATAGCCGTTCATAATGGAAAGGAATTTGTTCCTGTAAAAATACAACCTGAAATGGTTGGGCATTATCTGGGAGAGTTTGCTCTAACAAGGAAGGAGGTAAAGCATACTGGCCCAGGTGTAGGAGCTACACGTTCTTCAAAATATTTACCATTGAAATGATACCATGAAGTATTCGAGATATTTGGACCCGGAAAAGACTGCACGTGCTTACGGGAGAGATTTACATTGCTCGCCCAAGCATGCTGAGAATGTAGCAAGAGCCATAAAAGGCATGAATGTAAAAGAAGCTGAAAAATTGCTGGAAGAAGTGATTGCATTGAAGCGAGCCATTCCATTCAAAACACATAATACAGAGAGGGCTCATAAAAGTGGCATTGGACCAGGGGGCTATCCTGTTAAAGCGAGTCAGAAGATTCTGGAAGTTTTAAAAAATGCAATAAACAATGCAGAATATAAGGGCTTGGATCCAGATAACATGTTCATAGCACATATCTCGACATATAAAGGTCGAGTCATAGAAGGTTATATGCCCCGTGCCATGGGAAGAAGCTCTGCATGGAATGAAAGAACAACGAATGTGGAGATAATAATCGAGGAAAGATAACATGGCGATAGAAAGAAAATTTGTGCAGGAAAATCAGAAAAGGGTGCTTTTAAAAGAATTTTTGATGAAAGAGAGCGAGAGAGCTGGCTTTGGTGGAATAAAGATACAGAGAACACCTTTGGGCACACTCATCACACTTGAGGTTGAACGTCCAGGTCTGATAATTGGGAGGGGAGGAAAAAGAATAAAGGAGTTAACTGAAACCATAGCCAATAGATTTAACATTGAAAATCCTCAAATTGAGATTGAGGAGGTAAGTGACAACGCTGCTCTCAATGCACAGCTTATGGCTCAAAAGGTGGCGGCTGCTCTGGAAAGAGGATGGCATTTTCGCCGCGTGGGTCACTCAACTGTTCGCCGCATAATGGATGCAGGAGCCAGAGGCTGCCAGGTTATCATATCTGGAAAGCTTACCGGCGACCGTCACAGAACGGAGAAGTTTACAATGGGATATATAAAATATTGTGGAGAAGTAGCAAGTCGTGTTATGGAGGAAGGCATGGCAACAGCAAAAACAAAGCCAGGCATTATAGGAGTTAAAGTTCGCCTCATGCCACCTCATGCTCGCCTTCCAGATGAGATTGAGATTCTGAAAGAGGAGGAAGAAAAAGAAACAAAGGAGGAGAAACGAACCAGGGCGGAAATTGAGAAGGAAGAGATGCTTGAAAAACTGGAAGGCATTCCAATAGATGAGTTGAAGGTGAATAAGCTCATATTGGAAGAGCTTAAAAAAGCTGGAATAAAGAATGCTCGTCAGATATATGAAATGGATACAAACGATTTGATAGAAATAAAAGGGATAGGTATAAAAAGGGCTGAGAAATTAAAGGAAATGGTAAAGGAGGTGCTTAAGAAATATGAAAGCAAAGGAGATAAGAGCGATGAGCAGTGAGGAAAGAAGGAAGAAATTGAAGGAACTGCGGAATGAACTCATGGAAGAATATGGTCGCTCATCCATGGGGGGGTCGCCGCCATCGCCTGGTAGAATCAAGCATATTCGTCGCATGATAGCAAGACTGCTTACAATTATGAGGGAGGAAAGAGAAATAGAATGAGTGGGGATATCTGCCCAGTATGTGGTTTGCCAAAAGAGCTATGTGTTTGTGATAAACTTGCAAGGGAGGGGCAGGAAATAAAGATAACGAGTGAGAAACGCCGCTATGGAAAAATTGTTACTGTCATTAGCGGTTTTGACTCCTCGGTGGACATAAAGGGAATAGCAAGTGATTTGAAAAAGTTATGTGCTACAGGAGGAACAACAAAAAAGAATGTTATAGAATTGCAGGGAGACCATAAGGAAAAAGTGAAGAAGAAGCTTGAAGAAATGGGATTCAAGGTGGAAATAGAATGAGCAAAAATTTTTTAAGGCAAGAGTTTATAGGGCTTAAAGCAAAGGTGCTCGCTTCCAGAGATCCATCGTTGAAAGGTGTAGAAGGTATAATCATAGATGAAACAAAAAATATGCTCATAATAGAAACAAATAAGGGAATAAAAAAGATTGCAAAGGAC
This sequence comes from Thermoplasmata archaeon, assembly GCA_021162305.1. Lineage (GTDB taxonomy): Archaea > Thermoplasmatota > E2 > UBA202 > JdFR-43 > JAGGXW01. The sequence continues at coordinate 10,930 of JAGGYX010000099.1, forward strand.
ATAGCGACATTTGAAATCGCTGGAAATGTAGTTGATGGCAAAAAAATAAAATATAGACCAGAGGAAAGAATAGGTAAGATAAAATGATAGGAATAAAAGTTAAAGAGCCTGAAAGGGAATGCAATGACCCAAATTGCCCATGGCATGGACATTTAAAGGTAAGAGGGGTAGTTTTGAGAGGTATTGTCGTATCGACAGCAATGCAAAAAACTGTTGTTGTGGAAAGACAACGTTTGCATTATCTTCCAAAATATGAAAGATACGAAAAGAGGACGAGTCGTTATAAGGCTCATTTGCCTCCGTGTATCGATGTTAGGAAAGGTGATGAAGTCATCATCATGGAATGCCGTCCTTTAAGCAAAACAAAACATTTTGTGGTGGTGGGTAAAAAATGAAGGGAATAGCAGCAAGTGTGACAAGAGGTTTGCCAACTGGCGCCCGCTTAGAATGTGCCGACAACACTGGAGCAAGGATAGTTGAAATCATAGCAGTTAAGGGCATAAGAGGAGTACACAGAAAGTATCCTGCAGCTGGCATAGGCGACATGGTTGTTGTTACAGTAAAGAAAGGCAAACCAGAAATGAAGCGACAAGTTTTCCATGCTGTCATAATACGGCAACGCATGCCTTATAGGCGTCCAGATGGAACTCGCATCCAGTTTGAAGATAATGCAGCTGTGATAGTTACGCCAGAAGGAGATATGAAAGGTTCTGCAATAAAAGGGGCGGTGGCGAGAGAGGCTGCTGATAGATGGCCTCGTATTGCTGCTGCTGCAAGTATAATAGTGTGATAAGATGACGCAACCAAGAAAAGAAAGAAGGTTTTTTTATAATGCCCCGCAACATGTCAGGCGGAAAATGGTGGCAGCCCATCTTGCAGAAGATTTAATGCTCCGTTACAAAAGAAGGAGTATACAGGTTATAAAAGGAGATACAGTAAAAATAATGCGTGGTGGATATAGAGGTAGAGTTGGAAAGGTAAGAAAGGTGGATGTGAAAAAGCAAAGAATAGAAGTGGAGGGAATAACAATAACAAAAGTCGACGGCAAAAGTGTTCCATATCCAGTGCATGCATCAAATGTTATGATAACAAAGCTAAATCTGACAGACCCATGGAGGCGCCGTAAACTTGAAGAAAAATTAAGCGAGGAAGAGAAGAAAGTTGTTGAAAAAGAGGCAGAAGAACAGATAAAGGAGATGGAAGAGGAAGCAATGAAAGCTGAGGCAGCAGAAGAAGAGGAAGAAAAGGAAGAAGAAGTGATAGAAGAAAAAGCAGAAGAGGAGATAGAAGAATCAAAAGAAGAGATGGGAAAAGAAGAGGAAACAGAAGCTAAGGAAGAACACATAGAGAAAAAAGTTGAAAAGAAAGAGATGCAGAAAAATGCCAAAGAATGAAGGAATCAATTCTGTAAAAATGAAACAAAATTTTTAAATTGGTGCTAATTTGGCTTGATGAAGATGCCAAAAATCCATATAAACGATTAACTCTATTTAATTGTGACAATTAACTTAGAAATGCTGTTTAAAATCGTGGTTTGAGGAGTTATTTGTAAAAGATTTTAAATTTCTTAGAAAGCCAAAACTTCGCTGGGATAAAAAGAAGATGGAGGTTAAACTGATTGCCATTATTCTTCTATTTTATACATTTTCACAATTTCCGCA
>JAGGYX010000153.1 GCA_021162305.1 Thermoplasmata archaeon
AGCATCTATTACCTGTATAACAAAATCATAATCTCCATTCAAAACAATTTCATCTGTTATTTTTTCTTCTAAACTGGATGGAAATAAACTATATATGCCAGGTGTATCTACAAAAACATATTCTACTCCATCCTTAATTACTTTCCCTTCTATTATATCTATAGTTGTTCCAGGATAATTTGAAACCATAACTTTTGCTCCCGTGAGAGCATTTATTAGAGAAGATTTTCCCACATTAGGTTGCCCTATCAATAGTACTTTCATTTCCCACCTTTATTGCATATATTTTATTTGCAAGAGAAGAATCAATTACAACAAGTTTTTTATGAGCAGATATTATAATTTCATCATCTCTTTTCTTCTCCACTCTAAAATGTGACATTGGTGATAATCCAATCCCAATAATACGTGAAATTATTTTTGGTTCATTTATTACGGAAGCAACAATTATTCCTTTCTCTCCCTCTTCAAAATCTATAATTTTTTCTTTCTCTTCTTTTATCATGCTTTTAAGCTCTTCTATATCTTTTTTATCCAAAAAGTGTTCCAATGAATGTGCAATTTCATGCGCCTCTTTCCCTCCAAAAAAATTTTCTATGGCTTTGTGCCTTTCATAAACCATATTTGCTTTTTCTTTTCCTTTTTCTGTTAGTTGCACTTCTTCCTTAAATTTTATGAGCCCTTCTTTTTTCATCTCTTTGATTGCATCCATAGCATCAATTTTATTTACATTGGCATCTTTCATAATTTCTTCTATAGATACTGGTTTATTCTTTTCTTTTGAAAGCCTCAGTATATCATCAATTAAAATTTGGAGCCAGTTTGTCATATTTTTGATATTGTTGGAATCAAATTCCTTTTTCCCTTTTCCGCTTCTTCCTTTATACTTTTGAGTATGTCCGGTGAGAGAGGTACCTCCACCTTCTTCTTAAAAAATCCAACCTCTTTCATTCTTTCTATTCTTAAAAACAATTTCATTGGTTTTTCCATTCTGCTGAACATTAAATTATCAGCGGCTTTTTCTAATCCAACTGCCTTCTCTTTAAATGCATCTGAATTTATGGTGAAAAAATAGGTTGTGCTCTTATCATTTTTTATAATATCCTTCAATTTTTCATATATGGCATTGCTATATGTTTTGGAAAAGAATAAAAGATTTAGAGCAGAAGCGACAACCATTTCGTTTCCATGAATATATTCTTGAATTGCATCCCATACATCTGGTTTTAAAAGATTTGCTTTCATGAATTGTCTATCAATTTTTTCAATTTCCTCAATACCCACATCAAGTTCAATATATGTTATTCTGTCATCATATTTTGTTAAATCCAATCCAAATATTTTCATAACATTTACTACATATTCCTTCGTTGTGCTTGTTAGAATCATTATCAAATTTCCTCCCTGTTTTAAAAAGGAGGAAGCAAATATATATCCAATCAAAGGCTTACCCGAGCCGCCTGGCCCACTTACAAGCGTTGATGTATGCAAGGGAAAGCCTTCTGGTAGCAGTTCATCAAGCCAATCCACATTCAATTTTAATTTTTCCATATGGTTATATATGCATTCATTTAAAATTTACCATCCCCATTTAAGAGAATGAATCAAAGCCTTTGCAATTCTATAAAACTTCATTGTTGCAATTGGGTGAAGAAAAAGATGCTTTATATCTTCATATTTTATTTCCTTGATTTCTTTACCATTTATCCTTTTAAATGCTATTTCCATCTCTCTATCATCTAATTTTTCCAAGGCTTTTTTACCTTTCATCAATATGCTATCCATAATGGGATGGGCTTTTATTTCCTCTTCATATTTTTTCAAATTGACAATATTTTTGGCAAGTATTTTTGCAGCATGTATTGCAGGGGATATCCCGCCAAGAGAAAAAGGATTCGCCATGCAGGCGGCATCGCCAATCAAAGCAACATTGTTTTTAACCAATGTTTTCATGCCGCCATATGGAATCATACCAACCTTTTTTGATACTATTTTTCCATCTATTTTCAATTTATTTAAAAAATAATCAAGCATCGAAAATTTTCCTATTATACCCACATTTATTGTTTCTTTTTTTGGAAATATCCATGCATAATGGTGTGAAAATTTTTTTGATAAATAGAATTCGAGGTAATTTTCTTCCATTCTATATTTCATTTCATATTCACTTCCTATTTCAAATAAACAATCTTCCCCAATATATTTTCTAACGGCAGAAAGAGGACCATCTGCCCCAATGCACAGGTCATATTCTATTTTTTCCTTTGAAGTATATATGAAATCGTCGTCTATTTTTTCAACTTTATTTGAAAGAAGAATTTTTCCTCCTCTTTTTATAAATTCTTCAGCCATCCCTTCCATCCATTTTGCCTGTTCAAAACAACTCCATCTGTTCTTGCATAAAAGAATTTTTCATTAAAAATAAATTTTATTCCTTCAACAATCCGTTCAAAATATGGCGAAGAGTCAAAAGGAAGCATTTTTAAGGATTGCAAGTCACATCCTTCACCACATGCAGTGCTTTTTATCCTGTCCTCTTTTTCCAGAATAGTCACTTTGTATCCTTTTTCTATCAAAAATAGACCAGTTGATAAACCAGCGGGACCAGCTCCAACAATATAAATCATAAAAGAAGGGAAAAGATTACTCCAGTCCAAGAAGCAATGGACCAAGTAAGAAGCCGCTCGCCTGTGCAGATGTTCCTCCTGCCTTTACTGTAACCGTTACCTTTCCTATGCCAAGTAAGAAGTCACTTATTGTTGTGCTTTCTCCTGCACCAAGTGATGAAATTGTGCCTTCAGCATGTTTTCCTACAAGCACTAAGCCACCAGTAACATCTATGCTCCATGGAACATTAGTTGCATCAACTGTGCCACTATTCACAATGGTTGCTTTAACCCCAAGTCCACCAGATATGTGTTCCACGCCTATTATAGGTGCTGGCACTCCTATACTTGCAAAGTATATATCAGCATTTCCTTCTCTCATGTCTGTCCATACCACATTTCCTCCAGTTGTGAGGCCAGAAGAATGCCATCCTGCTTGTACGCTTCCATCCACATCATTTATTTTTTGTGGCTCGCTCCAGGTGGCGCCGCCGTCGCTTGTGTGTGTTTCATAAAGATTGCCGTTTCTTGTAAATATGCATTGTGCTATATCTCCATATGCCACGATATGCGGGTCTGTTTCATCATCTGGTGTTGTTGTTATGAGCGTTTTCTGAACCGTCTGGAAGCCATCGGTTGAGGAGAAACATGCTATATCCTTATTTCCATTCTCATTGGTTTCGCAAACTATGTAATATCTTCCTCCAGCTATGCTTATGTCCGGGCGGGAATAACTCAGGAAGAAATCACTTGGAATTACATTTGATTCCCATACTGCATCATCATCCCATGTTGTTTCCATTGGCACGCTCAATACGCCGAGACTGTATGTTCCAACTGTCGAATTGAAGAAATCGCATACCATATAACCTCTTTTTGCATCATTATCAACAGCAACATCCACTGTATGACAGCCAGTCCAGTCTTCTAAGTCAGTGGCAACTACATATCCTTCGCCATACCATTTTGTTCCATCTGTAATTATGAAAGGAACATTGAATGCATGGTCCCAGTTGTCATCATCAACGCTTCCAACAAATGCCATCAGTCCCCAGAATGTTGGAGATGAATCAGAGTAATAGCCTGCAAGTGTATAATTACGCCAGTCAAATACATTGTAGCTTTCCGACCATGTATAATACCCACCAGTCCATGTTGAAGAGTCTGTAATGTCATCGAGCAATATAAGCCAGTGACCAGCAGCATATTCTGTAGGATCAAGTCCCCATGTAGCTACAGCCATATTTCCATTTCCTCTGTATGCTATTGCAGGGTCTGTTTCATAGTTACCTGCTGCGGGAGATATTGGATGAGGATCCCATGTGGCGCCGCCATCTGTAGAAATTACAAGCACAACATTGCTTGTTGTTATATCTGGTTGATCTGCGTAAGCAACCAAAAAGTTTTCTCCTGAGCAACTTTCTATTGCTGGAGAAACTTCCTCATCTTCAGAATTTGCTATTGGGTTGCCGAGCAGAGACGAAGATGCAACTTCATCAAAGTTTATCAATTTTTCTGCTTTAATAGCCATTCCATGTGGATGTATTATTTTATGCTGCACTGCCACAATATCTGTTTTTTCCTTCTCGCCCAATGTTATGTTATTTATAGGTATAACAGAAATTATTGCTATAGCCACCACCAATCCAACATATATTGCTTTTTTTCTATTCATTTTTACCTCCAAATCATAATAGAAAAATTATTTATATAGCTTTACATGCCGTATGCCATAGTGAAATAAAAATTGAAAAAAGGGAAGAGTTACTACAGTCCAAGAATCATTGGACCAAGTAAGAAGCCGCTTGCTTTGGC
>JAGGYX010000166.1 GCA_021162305.1 Thermoplasmata archaeon
ATTATAACAGCCATTGCTGCATGTTACATTTACATAATTGTATAGCATAATGTTGGGCAATGGTTTAGCCACTCTAACCTTTATTTCTATTGTTTTTGTTTGATATGGCTGTATTGTTCCCAGATGCCATACATTATTTCCTGAGCTTGGATTTGGATTGCTTGAAATGAATGTAACATGGCTGTCGTAGCTCTCGGTAACAACAACATCGTATGCATTTTCATTTCCATCATTTGTTATTGTTATTGTATAATTGAAATAATCTCCAGGATGGACAGGGTCTTTGCTATCCTGCTTTTCTATTGTTAAATGTGGAGCATAAACAATAACTTTATGCTCTTGGAAATGCTTCGCTTCCATATTTCCAACATTGTCAACCGAATACCATCTTATCTCATTTATACCTGCTTTTACCAGATGAATAAGAATAGAAATAACGCCTTTGCCATTGTTTAAATCACCACTTCCATTGTCATAGATTGTCTCATTTTCCACAATTGTATCAACCGCACCATTTTTGTCTGAGTCCCACCATATTTCATAGTGGATATATTTTACCCCAGAGCTACAATTTCCTGCATCTGTCGAATTAAGCCATATATCTACATCCGCTGTCACATTGTATTCATCATTGCTCATTACTTTTTTAATTGTAATTGGTGGCTGATTATCAACATGAACAAAATCTGGCTTTGGTGAAACTGGTTCTTCCAGACACCAGAATGTATCTCTTCCTCCCCATCCGTATTTATTATCTCCTCCCCAATCATAGAATAGGATTTCCAATGAAACGTCGCCGTCAATGTCCGCTACAGTCGGCGATGTATGAATTGGTCCATTTGTAAAAAATCTCGATATAAGACTGCCGTTATTGCCTGCCAACTTATACATATAACCATCATCGGAACCAATAAATACATGGAGCATCTCGCCCGTTGAATTACCATAGAATCCACTCCTTCTGCAATCATGCCTGAACATGGGCCATTCTGGCGATGCTATTCTATCGCTTGCCAGCGCTGGCGAGGAATAGATGGCGCCGCCCGTGCTATAGTTCCATTGCAATGAACCATCTTTATTTAGACAAGAAATATTTCCATCGAATGAACCAAAAACTATTTCTGGCATACCATCTCCATCCACATCGCCGATAGCTGGCGAGGAATAGATGGCGCCGCCTGTGCTATAGTTCCATTGCAAGTTTCCTGTTAAGCCGTCTATACAATATAGATTGCTATCATTTGAACCTACTACAACCTCAAGCTGCTCATCTTCATCCAAATTTGCAATGGCTGCAGAAGAAAACACAGAAGCATTGGTATGATATTCCCATCTTAACTGCCCGTTGGAGGCGTTGATGCAATATATATTTCCATCAAGGGAGCCTATCACAACTTCTTTATATCCATCCTTATCAACATCTCCAACCGCTGGAGATGCAATAATTGAATCACTTGTGTTAAATATCCATATAACATCCCAATCAATTCCTTCAACTCCCAAATCCCCGTTCTTCCAAGGAAAATATGGTGAGCTTCCATCAGTGTTGCGAGGAAGTGTGATACCATCGTCTATTCCATCTGAATTGTCCCCATCAAAACACCATACATTATGATAAGGATTGTTGCCTATTATAACCTCTTTCCCTTCTAAATCCTCGCCACCTATTACATCCACCACCGCCGGCGAGGAATGCCAGCAAAATGGTCCATTTTTGAAACGATAAGCTGGAAAAGTCCATAAAAAGCTTCCATTGTATCTCATGACTTCAACATTCCATCCGCTTGTTGTGCCTGTCGCTATTTCTGGGGTGCCATCATTATTTATATCACAAATTGCCGGCGAGCTTCTTGCTTCGTCAGTTTCAGTTGCTCTTGCCCATATTATGCTTCCATTTGTTGACCAGCACCTCCATATTCCTCCATCCTTTGTATAATTCAATTCGGGATATTCATTGTTCACTTCATCACTTCCACAAACAATTTCTTTTCCGATTATTTCGTCAAAAAGATTGGCTACAGTTGGAGAAGAACCAAAAACCATTTTTTTATAATGTTTTGCATAAGCACTCTGAGTGATCCAGCAGTGGGTAACTATTGGCTGGAAAGTGTAATTCCATTGCTTGGTAAGAGGGCCATAAGTCAGTTCAACGTTACCCAGCTTATCAACACTATATGCATGTATTCTATGAAAACATGAATGAGATATGTTGAGAACTATCGAAATATTTGGTGTTGCATCATTATCATCTATACTATTGTCAAAAACATCTTTGGCTTTTTCAAGAGTTTCAAATATTCCGTCATTATCATAATCTCCCCATATTTCATAATGTGTATAATTTATTCCATCACTATCTGTTGCGTTGATATATATACTCGTGCTGGAATTTATCCATTTTCCTCTGGAATCCTCATAATAGGGCAAACCATACTCAATGGTTGTATGCGGCGGCATGCTGTTACTAACAGCAACAGAATTTTCTATTGCGTTATTGCCCAGAAAAAAGACGGTAATCATCAAAAATGCAAAACCCATTGCAAAGATAAATTTACCCTTTTTATCAACTCTCATAATATTTAATGCATATTCCCCATTTAAAATTTATTGAAAATACAATTTACTGAAACACTAAAATATGGGCTAATATTTCAAATTATGGGCTTCAGGATTAATGTAGATTTAGCCAAATGTCTGTATTGCGGTGGCTGCGCAGGCGTCTGCCCTGTGGATGCCATGCTGCTTGATGAAACCCGCATTGTGATAAATGAAGCTTGCATTGGCTGCAGGCTTTGTATAAAATTCTGCCCTGTTGGGGCATTGAGTATGGAGGGAGAAAATGATTGATGTTTTGATTGTTGGGGCAGGACCAGCTGGAAGTATGGCAGCGAAAGAAATAGCTTCTCGTGGCTTTGAGACGCTTGTGGTTGAAAAAAGGCAGGAAATAGGCTCGCCAAAGAGATGTGCTGAAGGCGTTTCCGGCCACGGATTTGAAAAACTTGGAATAAAGTTACATCCACAGAGCATAGCCAGAAAAATAAAAGGAGCTATTCTATATTCTCCTTCTGGAAAGGCTGTAACAATGGAAGGATATGGAATGGAAGGGTTTGTACTCGAGCGCAAGGTGTTTGAGAAAGATTTGGCAAGCCAAGCAATAAAGGCTGGAGCAAAATATATGATTAAGACTCTCGCCATGGGAATGGAAAAACACGGCAATGCATGGCGTGTTAGAGTTCGTACCATAGAAGGCATAAAAGAAATAGAGGCAAAGCTTGTTATAGGAGCAGATGGTGTGGAAAGCAAAGTTGGCAAATGGGCGGGTTTGAAAACTGTCAACAGAATAACAGATTATCATTCTGGCATTCAATTTGAAATGGCAGGAGTAAATGCGAGTTATGATTACATACATCTTTTTTTTGGCAGAGAAGTTGCTCCATTGGGCTATGCATGGATATTTCCAAAAGCATTCTCTGCAAACGTTGGTCTTGGCATATTGGAAAAAGGAGCAAAAATGCGTGCCTATGAATATCTCAAGAAATTCATAGAAGAGCATGAAGATATTTTCAAAAATGCTCAGCCTATTGAAATAAATGCTGGCGGTGTTCCTGTAGCTCATTTCACAAAAATGGTTGCAGATGGCGTAATGCTTGTTGGGGATGCAGCCCAGCTTGTCAATCCAATTCATGGCGGTGGGATAACAAGGGCGATGCATTCTGCTGTCATGGCAGCTGAAGTAGCAGAAAAAGCTTTGAAAAGCAATGATACATCAGAAGAAAAGCTCGAAGAATACGAAAAAATGTGGGAAGCTGAATATGGAGAGAAAACAAAGAAATTAATGAAACTTAGAGCCTTTCTTGAAAAGCTCGAAGACAAAGATTTTGAATTGCTCGCAGACATTCTACAAGGTGAAGACATTTACGAATTAACACAAGCAAAGCTAAGCTTTTTCATAAAGAAGCTCATAACAAAGCCTTCACTGCTTGGATTGGCTAAGAAATACCTTATGGATTAGAGGAGGAAGATTGAATCAAAGAAGCTATCACCAGTCCAATTATTACTCCAATTATCAAGAAGCCGAGAACATTGAAGGTTACGCTTTTCATTCCAAATCCAACAGCAAAAGTCAAAGCTGAATAGCCATGATAAATATCAAGCATCATTGGAACATGTATATGCACGCCGATAAATCCAATATTCATCATAAAGCCTGGCACAGTAACAAGAGTATGCGTCCTTGCCAACCCCTTCGCTTCCACCACGCCCACGCCGCCGTAGCATGCCTCAAAGAAATCATATGAAAACAGGGAAGAGCCAAAAAATTTTTTCATTCCAGTTATTGGTAAACCGATGCGAGCGTTTCCGCTAATCACATAAACTGCATTTATCTTGCAAAAAGACGTTAACAAGAATGGCACATGAAGAATATCTCCAATAAATGTGAATGATGTTCTGTTTTCAAATCTCTGTAATTTTTCCTCCCAGATAAAGTCATTTTGCGGGATTAACCCATATTCTCTGAGTAATTTCATTTTCTGTTCAATGTTTCCATTATTCAATTTACTCATCTGCTCCATAGATAGCTTTACCATTCTTTTTCCAGCAATACCATTGCCATTATATTCAAAAACTTCTGTTTTAATTGAATTTTTTTCTGCCAGAGATGGCTGAATGAACATATTCAAAAGTAAAATTGTTACACCAATCCCAAAAATTTTTCCCCACGCCATATTAATAATGCAAATTTGTTTATAAAAAGTTTTGGAAAAAGGAAAAGAAGTGTTACTTCATACCTGCTTTCTTCCTGTCCATGTGCCTTCTTTTTTCAGATAGATGTAAAAGCTATCCCCAATGCTTATATCGAAGCTGTTTAGATAGATGCCATGCCATGCAATACATATCATGTAATCCTGCAATGTTGAATTAAATCCTATTATCATAGTTGCATTTGGCATGCTTTCCAGCACATTACTTGCATTCGTA
>JAGGYX010000186.1 GCA_021162305.1 Thermoplasmata archaeon
TCGAGAAAGAAAAGATATTACGATATTTACTTTTGAGAGTGTTAATAAATCAGCAAGCAAAATTCGAAAAAGTAAGGGAAATGTCAATAAAAATCTCTGAAGAATTTACAGATCTATTGATATACAAGCCATTTGAGATATCAGAAAAGCAACTTTTTGATATTTTTAGAGATGTGGCCGGAGAAAAAGGCTCATTATTGTATAAAGTAGGTGCTCTAGGAGGAATAAAACCAATATCCCTTTTTTCTTACAGATTCAAAGCATATGAAGGGTTTATTAGATGGCTTTATGAAAATAATAAATCATTTACAGATATTATTTTGGAGAATCTAAAAGATGGCGGCTCCTCTCGTTTGTTGAATTTTCTCAACAATCATTCTGTTTTAAGTGCTGGATGGGTGGGCAATGACCCTAAAGCTTGTAGAATGTTGGTAAACTGGATAATATTTCTTTTGAATGAAATATGGAAGGAAAAAGCGGTTGAATTGAAGGATACTCTAATGATCGTAGACGGACATGTAGGAAAAATTTTTTGTAGAACAGGCTTAATAGAAAATGTGTTGTATGAAAAGAAAAGACCTTATATAATACAAGCCAGCAAAATGAGACAGCAGATCGAAAGTATCGTTAAGGTAACAAAAAGAATCCCTTTTTATGTAGATAACGGAGCTTTTTATCTATTTGAAGATGGATACTGCACCGATTTAGAACCTAACTGCAATAAATGCCCAATAAACAAAATATGCAAAAAATATGTTAAGTGGACTGCTTATCAAATGCAGAATAAATAATCAATCAATTTTTCTTATTTCATTGTATATACTTTTCAAAACATCATAATAATCGATTTTTCCTTTCTCCACCATATCCATCTTTTCATAAAGCAATCTTGTTCTCTCTTCAGAAACAAATTCACGGCAATTTTTATTCAAATAATTGAAAACTCTCTCTCCCCTTTCAGTTGGCAAAATTTTTCCATTTCTTTCCGTTATATATTTTCTCGCAAAAAGCTTTTCAATTATTGTTGCGTATGTCGATGGCCTTCCAATTCCATTTTCCTTCATTTTAGAAACGAGGTCTGATTGCGTATACAAAGGAACTTTTGGCACATCTATAATTTCAACTCTTGCCTTCATTTTTCCAATTGGCAATTCCCTTTTTACCAATACGCTTTTATATAATTCATATGAAATACCAGAAGCATTGATAATTCGCTCATCATGCTCCTCCATCCCATTATATCTTATTCTATAAACTCTGACAACGACATCATATGGTGGTGCCATGCTCGCCATAAATCGCCGGAAAATCAGGTCATAGAGGGCAAGATGCTTCCGTTCAATGCCTTCTGCAAAGATAACCCCTTCTTCAATTAGCTTTGCCACCACATTTCGTGGCCATGGGCGGGTTGGGCGAATGCACTCGTGGGCGCCGCCGCCCCGCGTCCATCTGGTAATGAGGTTTTCTTTAAGATACTCTCTTGCAATTTTTAAGCCTGCTTCACTGACACGGGTTGAATCTGTCCTATGGTATGTTATTAGTCCATTTTCAAATAGAGTCTGGGCTATTTTCATTGTTTCATTTGCATCCATTTTCAGTATTGCGTTTGCATCTTTGAGCATGGTATCTGTTGTGTATGGTGGCAAAGGGCTTTTCTTTTCATGTCTCTCCCCCTCAAGCTCTATCTCCAGTTCTATTTCTTCCCTATCAACATTTTTTAAGGATAAGCCAAGCTCCTTTACTATTCCAATTTTTATTTTTTGCCTGTGTTCTTTTGCTCTTTCAAGAATCCACCCCAGAACAGGTGTCTGTGCTCTTCCTGCTGAGAGATTCTTTTCATTAAATACTTTCCATAACTTTTGGCTTAGAACAAATCCAATCCATCTATCTTCTATTCTCCTGACCATCTGCGCCTTCACCAGATTTTCGTCTATGTTCCTTAAATTTTTCATTGCATTTCTTATAGCATTTCTGGTAATCTCATGAAATTCGGCTCTTTTTATATCCCGGAATGGAAGCATGTTTTTCAAATCCCAAGCTATCTTTTCACCTTCTGCATCTGGGTCGGTGGCTATTATTACTTCCTCCACCTCATAAGCAAGTTTTCTTAAAGCTTCTATTCTTTTCTTTGCATCATTTATAAGATTGCTACCACATTTTGGACAATTTTCCCGTTCCTCAGTGAATTGATAACCGCATTCCATGCATTTCTTTATGGATGCATATATTGGGATAAATGCCCCATCTACGAGAATGCCATGAAATCCCTTATTTGTTATCAAATCCGTTAAATGCCCGAGACTTGCTGTTATGAGAATTATTCTATTCTCTCCTGCCACTTCATAAGCAACAATATCTTCATATCTCACACTTGGTTTTCCAAAAAATCTTGCAATTTGCTTTGCTTTTGTAGGGCTTTCAACAATGAAAAGAGATGGTTTTATAACATCTCTATATCCTTCCTTTTCTTTTCCGCTTTTTTCTATTTCTTTTTCCAATGTGGCAAAATCTATTTCCTCAATATTTTTGAATTCTATATCGAAATAACTTGCTCTTTCAATAAAGGCTTTCGCAATTTCCTTGTCTTCTTCAATTAAAAAGGAAGCTCCTTTTGTTATTCCCCCTGCTGTAAGACGGGAGGTTCTTCCAGAACCCTGAATATACGTTCTTACATCAGGAAAAATTATTTCATTTCCTCTGATGACAAAATCTCTCGGTTTTGCTCTTTCAATCGCTTTCTTTATAGCCTTTTTCAACTGTTCATATTCTTTTCTTTTTTCTATCGTCTGCAAAAATGGGATAAATTTTTTTATTTCTTCATCATCTCTCAACAAATTTGCAAGAAATTTTATCATATTTGGAGAAAGATTATCAAGCTCGTCTATTTTTATTTTATTCACAGGAGCTCCAACAAAAATTGCATATTTTATCTCTTTTGGCAAATCAATACCTCTTGTCAATACTCCATAGTAATAAGCGGTTCCAATCAGAAAATTTAGCTTGCCTTCCTTAAATAATTCAAAAGATTTTTTACTTTTTGATGTAACAAGTCCCACTCTATAATCCTTTAATTTTTCATGCCATTTTTCCGCTTCTTCCACGCTCCTTGCATATATTATTCCCCCTTTTTTTATTTTTGAGAGAATTTTTTCTATATCGCAGCTATTACAATAGACATCAGTAATATTTCGGATGGCAAGGCTCGCTGAACCAATATCAAAATTTAAAAGCTGGCGAAATAAGCCTGCTTTCCTCCCTTTTTTGGCTGTGGCAGTTGAAACCATTAGCACGCCTTTAGCTTTTCCTTTCCATTTTCCATCAAAATAAAAACCAAGCAATCTCAATATTCTATCAATGTTGCGAGATGCCTTTAAAATCGCATCAACATCATCAACAAAGATAAAATCAAAAGTTATGCCAGTCATTTTATCAAAGTTTTTTGCCAGAAATTGATTTGTTGTTATGAGTATTTTAAAATCTTCGTTTAAGAGCCTTTCAAAAAATTCTTCTCTATCAACTTTCTTATGATAGTATATCGCTTCCTTCACAACCTCTTTATCTATATTGCCCAACTTTTCTATAGCCTGCTCCAAAAGCAATGTTGTCGGAAAAATCAAATAACTTTTTTTATCTCTTTTTGCAAGAAAGGCTGCCATCGCTATACCGAAGGTGCTTTTTCCTATGCCAGTTGGCGCCACAGCGGCAAAACTTTCTTTACTCAAAACTCTTTTAGCCCATAATTTTTGAAGAGCTCTTAACTCACCTACACGGGAAGAAAAAAATTGAGAAAAAGCTTCTAATTCAGGAATTTCATATACTTTTTCTAACTCTAAATTTTTTTTCTTGCATTTCTTCTTTTCAATCTCTTCTACACTCAAATCTCCATGGCATACCGGACATAGATTGGAATAGATTGCGTTAATCATATGTTTTCTTTAATTTTATGAAGCAATTCTGCTGGACTTTGGATAGGATGCTCAATTCTATCCAAAATTTCTTCCATGCTCTTTCCTTTTATTGTCATTCCGTGCAATCTTTCAATCAGCTTGTCTTTTCTAACAGGAAAATCAAGCCCTTTTATTTTCGCCAGCACATGAACAGCCCATGCTATATCCAAAGCTTCAGCTTCTTTCATTCCCATTTCAAAGCTTTCAAAGCCTCCTTCTTCCTTCAATTTTTTATATGCAAGCTTTGCAAGCCCTCCTGCAATATGTTCTTTTGACTGCTCTTCTTTACCCATTATATATTCTTTCACCTTCTTCTCATCTGCTGTAGCAATGTTTTTTGCTGTCTGCTCAGTTATTCCAAGCATGGCTGCTATCTCTCCATATGTTTTCATTGCCTCATTTTTCAGTATAATGACATAAGCTGCCTCTGCCAAGCTTGGCAACCATGTCAAGTTGCGATATTCTACAAGTTTTTTCAATCCTCCAAGCAATTTTATGCTTTCCATGAAAACTTTTTCCGCCATTTCATCAATATTTCCTCCAACAGGTTTCTTTATTATTTCCATCCAATCACCTCCTTATATAATCTGAAAGGGGAGCTATAATATTTACGAGTCCTGCTTCAGTTATTTCAAATACCCATGTTCGGCTATCATGTCCAGTGAGGCGGCATCCATCTATCCTCAGGAAACGAATAACATCTCCAATCTCCTTCTTATAGAAACTTGCCTGTTTTGCATTCATCAAAACTTCCTTGTCAAGCACAATCGTTCCATCAACGATATGCGCAACGGCAAGCCCGCCCGCCGCCTCTGCCGTCATGCCTGTCTGAGACGAGCGTTTTTGGGAGACAAGCAATGCTGTCTGTCTCCACTTTTTTAGGAAATTGAAGAATTGACGCACAATCTGGCGAGCCATCATTTCTTTATGCTCATATAAGCCAGTTATGCTGTCTATGATTACATTTGTAACTTTCTTCTCTTTTATTGCATATGCCATCGTATCCATCAATGCTTTTGGATTTTCTCTTAGCTCTGCTTCCTCAGAAGCATCGATGATGACAACATTTTCTTCAATTTTTTCAAAATCAAGGCTCAATGCCATGCTTTTTTCTTTTAGAGCAGTATATAAAAAATTTGCAGGACTTTCTACAGTAACAAACAAAACTTTGTATCCATTAGCAGCCTGATATGCAGCAAATTGCTCTGCTAAGAGACTTTTTCCTGTATCTGGCACACCAGTAAAATTTAAGACTGCGAGATATGGTATTCCACCCAGTGCTTTTTTAACAAATTTTTTGTCTTCCTCCTCAATTTTAAAAAACATTTCATCAAGTTTTGTTCCCGTAGGAATGCCAAATATTTTTGGTGCTTTTGTTTTTAACTCACCAAGCTCATAATATGCATGCTCTACCATGTTCACTTAATTTAAAATGGATTAATAAATCTTATTTCATGGATGGATTCAATGCTCAAAAAAGTGCAAAGGTTTTATATTGATTTCCGCTTTTCTTGTATGGAATTGGAAAAAGGGATTATTTTTTCAATTGAGGATGCAAAGCAAGCAGAAACATGTGAGGAATTTGCCACAGCCATATTAATTGAAAGATTTGATTTACCGTTAATTGAAGAGGTTGTCGAAATAGTTTCCATTCCTGTAATTGCAAGTTGCAGACAGGGACATTTCATAGAAGCAAAATTACTGGAAAAAATGGGAGTTGCCTTCATAGATGAAAGTATTGAAAGCAATATTGGATACATAAATAAAAAAGATTTCTCCATCCCTTTTATATGCATGTTTGGGAGCAGAGAGGAAGCAATGAAAAGAATTAATGAAGGGGCAAAATTTTTAAGAACGCCATGGGGAACAATAGAGGACATTCTTGAATATATCTCAATGACAAAAGAGCAAAAGGTATTGGCTTCTCTTACGCACGCATCTCCTCACGATATTGCAATGTTATTTCAATCCGGGGGATATGCTGCAATTATTTCATCACATGTTTTTCATACTCCAAACCCCCCGAAATTGATGAAATCTCTGGCGGAGGCAGCCATGTATTATAATGACATTGAAAAAATTTTTAAAATAACCAAAAGTGTAGCGAATATATTACGGGGCGAAACAAATATATAAGCCTTTTGATTTATTTTTTGGAGGCGAAAAATGAAAGGAAAAGTAAAAGTGGCAATAGGAATTGTGGTAGTAATGTTGTTAGCTGCGATTGTGCCGGCTACAACATATACGGGAACACATGAAACAAAAAATTTCAAGATGCCATTGAAAATAAATGAGGAAAAGAATTCGATAACAGAAAATGATAAAATAAAAGCATATGAGTTAGACCATTATAGAAGGCTTGGTGAAGATGATAGCAATATAGCCACAGCTGGTCCAGCTACTGAGCAAAATGATGCAGGCTACTGGACAGATGTTGGGAATGATATAAGAAGGGCGTTACCAATTTATCCGGGCGAAGCAAAAGATGGTGCTCCAGGAAGAGGGACAACTGGGCAGCTTGCACCGCCATCAGATAAAGATGACTGGTATTACTTCTCTGTATGCGAGGGACAGAAAATAGACATAACGCTGAATCCCGAATCAAATTATGACCTTGCGCTGGCAAATGCAGATGGAGATACTGTTGCAACTTCAGAAAATAGTGGCACTTCTACAGAATCCATAAGTTATACCGCTGATACAACAGGAAACTGGTATCTCCACATATATGCAGCAAGCGATGGGGAGAAAGGAAATTATACATTTAGTGTTACTGTAAGTGGGCAAAATGATGCTGGTAGCGGACATGATGCAGGAAATTCAATAAATTCTGCTTTGCACATTGATGCTGGAACATATGATGGCTACCTCGACATGAATGACTGGGAAGACTGGTATAGTTTTGATGTTAGCTCTGGACAGGGAATTAAAGTTACTCTTGAAGCCCCATATAATGCAAAATCTGATTGTGACATCCATTTATATAATCCAGATGGAGAGCTTGTCTATAGCGCAATGTATTATGGAGATGATACATTAGAATATCCGGCTGATGAGAGCGGAACCTGGGCAATAAAAATTGACCTGTGGCCGGGATGGGATACAAGCAAGTGGCCAGATAACTACTTCTTATATGGCTCTGGAGCATACACATTTACATTGGAACTCGGCGGCTCTGTTAATCCGCCACCTGGTCCCGTCCCGCAGCCTGATATAACGCCAGTAGCACAAACATTCATTGTAAATAATGACCCGAATAGCAATAAGGATGAATATGCATATATAGCAGCTGTTCCAGCTGCAAATTATATAGAAAACGGAAAGAGATATGTCTCACCTGTAATATATAAAGGTGATAGCACACCTACGCACTGGTTTGGTGTTGTTGATGATACAACCCAATACTTGCTGGATGACTGGAATACATATCTGGCAAGACATGGAATGACCGCCGTCGAATATACCTTGCCAGATGACCCCGTAAAAGCAGCAGCTTATATTGCAACAACAAAATGGAGTAAATCAACTACTGCAGTAATAGCTCCTGATGGAAGCGAATTCCAAGATGATGTGCAGACTGTAATAGATCAAGATGCAACTTTGAGCATATCAACAAAGGTTACAAATGTTGCTCCAGGAAGCTCCAAATTCAAGGACGTAGGAGGCGTAAAAGGAGTTCCAATGTTTGTTGGCTCAAAATGGGGTGCCATTCAATTATTTGGAGAAGGAGATGGATTTAGAGGAGATACTGGAGTCATAACACCAAGATATGAATCTACTGGCGAAGATTGGTGGCCACATCCATATGATGTGCCTGGTAATGATGAAGATACATTTATTCCAATAACAATACCTGGATTGTGGATTCCATATGTAACAAATGATGGTGGATTAGAAAACTTCAAAATTGTTTTATATTCTGGACAGAGGTATAAGATACCTGTTGATACAACAGATTGCAGCATAAATGTTACTATAACAACAAGCGAACCTTCCAATTTGATAGTATTCCTCATTGACCCATATGGAAATATAAGGAAGCCAGATATGCCACACTGGAATGGAGGAAAGATAAATCCAGTACATATATGGAATGGAGGTCACTGGCATGGTATAGGATTTGATGAATGGCGTAACTGGAAGATACCAGAGCACACAACATTCTCCGTGCAGGTTAATCATCCAATGACTGGAAAATGGACGGCAATAGTTGTTCCATATAAGCAAACTAGTGGAAGCGTCAGTTATCATATTACGGCGACAATAAGAACATATAATCCAAAGAGAATAGATGCTGGACTTTCTGCAACAAATGCAGCAGTTATTGCTTCATTAATGCATGCTCCATTGCTCTATGTAAAGGAAGATTCGGTTCCATCTGAAACAAGCGATGCTTTAACAAAGCTTGGTGCAACAAACCTCATATTTGTCAACATAAATAAAGTAAGCACAGCAAGTCTGTCAGGCTCTGTAACTGAATACAATACTATGCAGGATGTTGTGAATGCAATAAAAGCTGATAGCCATTCAGAAAATGTAATAACAATAACATCATGGGCAACTGGAAAAGGCTATTTTGCGCCAGCAGCTATGATAGCTGCTTACCATGGCTCACCAGTATTAAACATAGGCGAGGCGGCAGGTGCATATGATACACTTGATAAAGCAATGGTATGGAGAGAATATGCTGGCGACTATTATCATGGCTGCTTATCTCTCGGACATTTACCACATATGAGCAAACCGTTTGATTTCTGGGAAATGCTGCAGGATTTGATAAAGAATAAGAATTTGCCTGGTCCTGGCTTTGACTTGAAGAAGAGATGGTTTACACAAATACATGATGGCATATACGGCAACCTCACTGCCAAATATGGGCTGGACTTGGAAGGAAAAGAGGCGTACATATTTGTTTCACCTCGTGACTTTGACATCCGTGACTTAGTATGCAGGGCAATGACAGGAAATCTGTCATATGCTGGACAGATACCGATGGTGACACCAGCTTTAGATGCTGACTTAATATGCCGCGATATATTATATCCAGCAATAATATTTGCAAATCCAGGAAGAAATGTGACAACTTCTCAGCTAATGAACTTCCCAGATGGAAGTAGATGGACAACAAATGATGGAAAGAGTCATTCCGTGTATTCATCTCGCGCAGTCAAAGAAAGCTTCAGCTCACATGGAAGATTCTATGAGGGACACTGCGTATTCGAGAACTGGCTTGAAAGAATGAATGAAGGAGTATGCATAAACTATTATTCCGGACACGGAACTGGTGGAAGTGGTGTATCATTCCAGTATAGAAATGTTGCAGAAGAATTCCCATATGCAGAATTGAGGCACGAAGAACTAAAGAACTTCAACTGGTGGGATGCATGGCGTGGATACATGTATGATGACAAGCAGATAAAGAGTCCAAGATGGGGCGGGTTCACATGGTATAATGCAGAGGAGCCAAACTTATATGACATTGTGCACTTCAAATACATAGACCAATATCTTGAGAATTTGCATAGCGAGGTGGAAGCATTCATGTCATGTACAACAGCAGCTCACTTTGGACCAATGATATATCTCGAGCATGGCTCAGCTTTGTATTACGGAAACGCAGGAACTGGCTTGTGCCCACAGGAAGACTTGCTTGATGATTCATGGATGCATGATGCTCTGGTATATGGTGAACCTGTAGGAGAGGCATTTTCCAAGTATGTATGGTTGCATCAGCGTGACTATACAACAGGAGACCCAACAGCAATGTACGGAAGCTCTTCAATGGCAGTCACAAATGTGCAACTATTCTTCGGAGACCCAACATTGATAGTATACAGTCCAGAATGGCAGGAGCCAACACCAATAGCACCATAATCTTTTCCCTCTTTTTTAAATTATTTTAAAATTTCTTCTGGTGCATCTGCAATTTTAACTAAAGCTTTTGCCTCCATGAAATGGAGTTTACCTGGTATAATCAAGGAATGCAATGGTGAGCCAAACTCCTCATCTATCATTTCTTTTAAATAGCCTGCCTTCGCAATCTTTTTTTCATGAGAAATGCTAACAACAGCTATCAGCGTGCTTTCTTTTATTATTCCTTCTTTCCTTTTTTCTTCCATTTTTAAAAGCAATTCCATTGCTTCATTTGCAGTCATTGGCTTGCCTTCAATATCAAGCAATACAAGAGTATGCAATCCAGCTGCAATATTTTCTTTTATACCATCATATGGTGAGAGAGGAAAATAGCTACCGTATGGGCGGGGTAGAGAAATGACTCTGCCAAACTTATATATTTGTAATCCTAAAAGCGAGGAAGCAGCAGTTACGATGCTTATTCCATGTATGACCTTTGTTTCTATGCCTTCTTCAATAGCTCGCAGCCTTAACTCCACATGCGTCGTCGCCGCCATGGGGTCGCCAGCTGTGATGAAGCCGATATGCAATTTTTTTGCTTCCTCTATTAATTTTTGACTCTGCTCTATGTCTTCTCTCTCCAAAACAATTATTTTCTTTCCGATGACTTTTTCAAGCTCTTCAACACTTATGCTGAGTTTGCTTGTATAGAACTCGCCATATAACTTTTCACACTTTCTCGCTTCCTGTAATGCTTCAATACTCATGTCATATCCATATAATCCAGCGCCAATGAATGATAACATAAATGTATATGCTCTATTTTTATATTAATGATTTCGCACGCCATAAAGGTAAAAAAGAGAGATGCAGAAAAAGTCAAAAAGGAATTGATAAAAAATGGTTTGCTTATCTCTACTCTAAAAGCCAAAAGAGATAATGAA
>JAGGYX010000013.1 GCA_021162305.1 Thermoplasmata archaeon
TCTTGAATGTTATCAACTATCATGTTATTCTTTATTGTTATTTTTTCCAGATTTTCATGCCATCTGGAATTACCAATTCCAATGGTTCCATTTTTTATTGTAAAATTATACACAGAAATGTTACTTGTAATTATGAAAATAGTTTTATTTTTCTTCATTCCATCTATTATCGTTTCCTTAGCATTTTCTCCTCTCAACTCTATACTCTTATTTACAACAACATTTTCATAATATATGCCAGAATATACGAATATAGTATCTCCATTACTCGCATTATCTATAGCATCTTGTATATGCGTATAATTATTTGGTCCAGAGCCGCCAACATATAATGTTCTTCCATCATTGCTTCCACCAATTAAATTTCCACTCTCTGCTTTTTCATGAGAATATGTTGTATTAACTGAAATTGAAAAAATAAGCATAAATATTATTCCAGCTATTGCTATTCTCTTCACATTCGTAAAATGGACGTTGTTATAAAAATTTTTACATTTCCTTGGCTTTTTCCATTGCCTTTCTTTTAACCTCTTCTGTTAAATTGTTGCCATGGGCATCTATTGTTACGACTAAAGGACCAAAGTTCTCCACGTCAAATATCCATAATGCTTCTGGCATTCCCAAGTCAAGCCATTCAACACCTTTAACCTTTTTTATGGCATTGGCTGCTAAAACAGCTGCACCTCCTGTAAATGCTGCATATATTGCTTTGAATTCTTTACATGCTTTTGCTGTTTTCTCTCCCATTCCTCCTTTGCCAATGATTATGCGTGTCCTGAAATTTTTTATGAAATCGTATTCAAAAAGCTCCATGCGCCTGCTTGTTGTTGGGCCTGCTGCAATGACATGCCATTCTTCATTCTTCTTCATTACAGGACCGCAGTGATATACAGCCACTTTTGAGAAATCAACTGGCAAAGCTTTTCCTTCTCTGAGATATTCCAGTGCTCTTTCATGCGCTTCATCTCTTGCTGTGACAACGATGCCATCTATATAAATAATATCTCCAGCCTTTATTTTCTCTATTTCTTCCTCACTTATGGGCAAACTCAATCTATATTCCATATTTTACCACCTCCATCAATTTTTATGCTTTTCCTCCTATTAGCCCAGCATTGAACAGCTATTCCTACCGGCAGCGAGGCAGGATGACGATGAGCAAGCTCGATATGCACATCCAAGCAGCTTATCTTTCCACCGAGTCCCATTGGCCCTATTCCAAGCGAATTTATGGCAGCGAGGAGCTCTTCTTCCAGAGCAGCAATTTCTTCATTCTTTGCACGCTCCCCAATCTTGCGAAGCAATGCACGTTTTGCAAGCTCCATGGCTATGTCACCTCCACCTCCGATGCCAATGCCTACCACAACAGGCGGACAGGGATCGCCCCCCATCGAAGCCATATGCTGCACGACAAACTTTTTCACTCCTTTCAAGCCTTCCCCCGGTTTCAGCATTTTGAGGATGCTCGCATTTTCTGAGCCACCGCCTTTTGGCATTACTGTGATGTAACATTCATTACCTTCGATGAAATCCCAGTGGATGTATGGAATATGGTAGCCAGTGTTATCACCGCTGTTTTTTCCTGTCAAGATGTCTACAGCATTTGGACGTAATGGAATCTTTTTTGTTGCAATTCTTACACCTTCTATTATTGCTTCCTTTAAAATATGGCGATATGGAAAGTCGTAACCGACTCTTATGAAAAATGTCGGCGTCCCAGTATCCTGACACATTGGTTTTTTATATGTTCTTGCAAGCTCAACATTTTTTAATATATTTGAAAGTGTTGCTCTTGCTATTCCTTCCTCACCATTCATTGCTTTTTTCAAAGCATGCTCAACATCCTCTGGCAAATCTGTTTCTGCTTTCAAAAGCAAATCTGATATGGCTTCCGCTATTTTATCCTTCATGTTTATGAATGTTTTTGCTCTTTAAAAATCTAAGGTAATCTGCACCAAAACTTTTATACCATATTTTCATCCACAGCTACAAACAGAAGTGAGGGAATAGGGGCAGTATACTAGAATAAAAATGCATTCTATGCAGGCAGCACTGGAGGTTCATTTGGAAATCCTGAATACGAGGTCAATGGAGACACTCTCTCATTAAAAGTTCCAGCAGGATTGGTTTCATCATGGAAAAACTTTGCATTCCGAGCTTATGCTGCAAAGGTTACATGGAAGAGGGCGACTTTACAGAGCAAGCAGGAGAGATTGGTGGCGGAAGCAGCGGTGGCAGCAATAACCAAAGCGAGAGCAACGACCCAACCAATGAAAAGCCAACAGATGAGACAATAAAAGTTAAGATAACAGACATCAGTTACAATTTTGTAAAGAAAGATGGTGTGGTAAATGCATATACTGAAATAAAGGGAATAACAAATGGTGTTGATCATGTTTCATTATGCTATGTTATTTATTACAAAGATGGAACATATGATGTTCAATAGCCATAGCAATTGCAATAAAAAGAAGGAAATAAAATATATTAATTGTTTCCAGTTAAACGATATGGAAGATGATGAGTATGAATCAATAAAATGTTATTGTGAATATGCTTCCAAACTCTTTAATGATTCCAAAGAATCGCTTATAAATAGGGCGAATGTTTTACTGGTTGCAAATTCATTGATTCTTGGTGGCTGTTTTCTCATTTTGGCAAACATAGAATATATCTCTCTTACCATTGTCTCCTTTTTCATGTTGTCCATATTTTTTTCTCTGCTTTCCACAGCCTATTCCATAGCCATAATAAGGGTATATCCTTCAAAGAATCCAGATATGAGGGATTTAATTTATTTTAAAGTGGTGCAAATAATGGAAGAAAGTGATTTTAAAGAAAAAGTTATGAATTTAAATAAAGAAAAGGTTGTTGAGCTATTTATAAGACACTTAAAATCAATAGCAAATTTTCTTGTTAGAAGATACAGATATCTTTATTTTTCATTCTGGTTTTTCATAATAACAATTGCCATCTTCACCATGTTTATTTTATCCATATTGCTTTATCATGGAAATGTCATTTAGCTCCTCTTGCTCTTTCCAATTGCTTTTCTAATGCTTTTATTGCATTTTTTAATGAATTATGGAAGCCGTAGCCTTCATCGCTTGCAATGAATAAACCTTTTGGTGAAGATATTCTTATTTTTGTATAAATTAATGGCAAGCCATGTTTTCTTTCCTTATGCTGTTTCAGATAAACATAAATGTAGCTATTTTCAAGAAATTCTTTATGTTTCTTAATAAAGTTCTCAAGCATTGCCATTCCTTCATCCTTATCAAACCCTTCTATTTTATTTAACTCACCACAAAACTGAATGAATACCTCTTCTTTTCTTCCTTGCCTTGCTATTGGTTCAAGCAAATCTCTTTTTGTTACCAATCCAATTAATTTTCCTCCATCTGCAATGAGCATCCCACCTATATTGCGAGAAATCATTTCTTTTATTACATCCTTTGTTTTGGCATCTGGTGGCATCGTGTATGGCATTTCATGCATAATTCCTTTCACTGGAATTTTCAAATATCTTTTCTTTTCTGCAACAAATTCCCCATATTCTGGCTTATCTTCTGGATGCACAACTTTTTCCATTAAATCGTGCATTGTTATTATTCCAACCAGCCTGTCATTTTCAATGACTGGAAGGCGTGATATATTATGCTCTCTAAAAATTTTTATTACTTTTCCAATGTTATCTTCTGAAGATACATGTAAAATGTCCCTGGAAATAAAATTCTCTATGGGTAACTCGCGTATTGAAGAAGTTATTTGAAGTAAAATATCATCTGCTTTTACTACACCCAATAATTTATCATCTGAAAAGACAGGGAGCTGGTATATATCGTTTTCAAGCATTAAACGAGCTATTTCTTCCACGCTTTCATCAATGCTTATTTTGGGAGCACGCCTAACAAAATTTTTAACTTTTGCATTTGGTGGAATCTTTGCTCTCAAAAGCTCTTTTTGCACAAGCACTCCCGCATATTTATTTTTCTCCATGACAACTATTGAATCAGTTTCCTCAAATAAAGAAAGAGCATGAGAAATTGTTTCATTTGCGTCGATGGTGCGGAAATCCTTGCTCATTATTTGCTCTGCAATCATTGTCTCGCCTCTTTTTCAAATTTTTCTGCAATACTGATATAGCGTTGCAATTCTTCCTTAGTGAGAGGTTTCACAATCTTCAATGCTTCTTCAAAGTGCCTTTTGTATATTTTAAGGTTTTTCAACTTTTCCTTATCAAATTTTCCATCCTGTATGTATTCTCTTATTGCCGCCATAACAGCTTCATTGCAAACTGCTGCAATATCTGCTCCTGTGTAACCTTCTGTTTTCTCAGCAAGTTCGTCTATGTTTACATCATCGCCAAGAGGTTTTTTCCTTGTGTGAATTCTGAATATCTCTCTTCTTGCTTCTTTGTCAGGTGGCGGTATGTAAATGAGGCGGTCAAATCTTCCTGGTCGCAATAAAGCTGGGTCAATTATATCTGGTCTATTTGTAGCTGCTATTACTGTGACATCTCTAAGCTCTTCCAATCCATCGAGCTCTGTCAAAATCTGACTGATTACACGCTCTGTGACATGACTATCGCCAATACTGCCACGAGCTGGCGCTATAGCATCGATTTCATCAAAAAAGACGACGCATGGCGACGCCTGCCTTGCCTTGCGGAATGTTTCTCTTACAGCCTTTTCGCTCTCCCCAACCCATTTGCTTAAAAATTCTGGCCCCTTAACGCTTATGAAGTTGGCCTCGCTTTCAGTAGCCACTGCTTTTGCAAGTAATGTTTTGCCAGTGCCAGGCGGACCATATAACAGCACACCTTTTGGAGGCTTTGCATTCATTTTATGAAATATCTCTGCATATTTAAGTGGCCATTCAACAGCTTCCTTCAACTTTTGCTTTACATTTTCAAGCCCACCAATATCATCCCAGTGCACATTTGGTGATTCTATAACAACTTCTCGCAGGGCGGATGGAGTCATTGATTTGAAAGCATCATAGAAATCTTTTTCCGTAACTTCTATTTTGTTGAGTATTTCTGCAGGGATTTTATCTGCCTCAAGGTCTATCTCTGGAAGTATACGTCGCAATGCTCTTATAGCTGCTTCTTTACATAAAGCTGCAAGATCAGCACCAGAATAGCCATGTGTTATTTCTGCAATTTTATCCAAATCCACATCTTTGGCAAGGGGCATGCCTCTCGTATGTATTTCAAGAATTTCTCTTCTTCCTTTCTTATCTGGTATACCTATCTCTATCTCGCGATCAAATCTTCCTGGTCGCCTTAAAGCAGGGTCAATGGCATTTATTCTATTTGTTGCTCCTATCACAACCACTTTTCCTCTTTCTTCGAGCCCGTCCATTAGAGCTAAAAGCTGGGCAACTATTCTTCGCTCCACTTCTCCATGAACTTCCTCACGCTTTGGAGCTATTGAATCTATCTCATCAATGAATATTATCGAAGGAGCATTCTCCTGCGCTTCTTTAAAAACATTCCTCAAATTTTCCTCGCTTTCACCATAATATTTGCTCATTATCTCTGGTCCACTCAAAGAATAAAAATTCGCATTTGTCTCATTTGCAACAGCCTTAGCGAGCAATGTTTTCCCAGTGCCAGGCGGACCATGCAGCAGCACACCTTTTGGCGCTTCTATCCCAAGGCGTTCAAACAGCTCTGGATGCTTTAATGGCAATTCTATCATTTCTCTTACCATTTTAATCTCGTTTTCCAACCCTCCTATGTCTTCATATGTAACGCGTGGAATCTTTACTTCTTCTTTTGCTGGCTTCTCGCTGATTTTTATCTCTGTTGAATCTCCTATTATAACGACTTCTGCAGGAGGAGAAAAGCTTGTCACAACAAGGTCAAGTTTTCTTCCCATTATATTCAGCTCAATTGTATCTCCTTTTGTAACAACATGCCCATTCAGAAGTTGCAATAAATAGCCTTCTGCCCCTACAATACGTAATTCTTCAGTTGGAGCAAGCGTAACTCGTTGAGCCTGCTTGGCTTCAGCCTTCCTAATTTTGACTCTATCATCTATCGTAACGCCTGCATTCCTTCTTGTTATTCCATCTATTCTTATATTTTCCTTTCCTGTATCTTCGGGATAGCCAGGCCAGTAAATGCATGCCGTCTTTTTCTTACCTTCTATGACAACAACATCTCCAGCCACCAGCCCCATTTCTTTTGCAACATTTGGGTCAATTCGAGCTATGCCTCGACCAACATCCCTGCTTCTAGCTTCATCTACCTTTAATATTCTTTCCATTTTAATCACCTCTAATAAAAATAAGGGAAAGATTACTTGATCTGTATCTTCTTGCCTTTTTTCTTTGGTTTCAGTTTCTTGATTTCTATGTCAAGAACGCCGTTTTGATATGTTGCCTTCGCTGATTTTTCATCAACCTCTGCTGGGAGTTCCACTTCCTTGTAATACTTCCTCTCTGGATTGTCCACTTTTATAATGAGTTTATTGTTGTCCACTATTTCCAAATCAATGTCTTCTTTTTTGACACCTGGAACCTCTGCAGTTACACTTATTTTGTCGTCTCCTTCTATTACATCCACCAATGGTTCTCTCACTGACTCTTCTGTTATCGTTCCTCTGCTCACATTGCCGAATTCCCTGAACTGCGGCTTTCCGTCTGGACCAATGCGAAGACTCCATCCATAGACAATTGGTTTACCCTCGCCTATTTTGCCTTCCATGGCTTCTCTGATTATTTTATTGAGATGGCGATGCATTTGTTTGAATCGCTCATCGAAATCCTCAAAGATGTCCTCGAAACCCCATGATGGCCAATCTTCAAACCAATCAAATGGACTCCTATTCTTTTTATCTTTTCTATCTACCATTTTCATCACCTCAAATTGTAAAAATGCACTACTATAAATAGATTTCGGTCAATTTTTAAGGAGTGAGAATATAAAAATTATGCTGGTTAAATGTCCAAATTGCGAGCATGAGTTTATAATAGACAAAGAACAGATTATGGGAGAATGCCCAAAATGCAGAATAAAACTTGCTTTTCCAAGAGGTAATGAAAAAATAGAAAAGGTAAATATAAGAAAGATAGAAGAAGAAATAGATAGAATCCCGAGCATTATAAAAAAGGCTGACATAGAAATAGAAGAAATAGGAGGAAATGAGGGAATAGAGGAAATGGTGGACAAAATCATAGGCTGAATATCCAGATTTCCTTGCTTTCTGGAATATCCTCTTTTTCAATTTCAATTTCATTTGCAACATATCTTATTGGAAATTCTGAGAGCTCAATGAATTTATCAATTCTATCTATTGGAAGAGAGAGCCCCTCTATTTTATAATGCATTGGCACAATTATTTTTGTATTTATTTTTTTAGCTATTTCATATGCTTCTTTTGCATCTATTGTAAAAACCCCTCCAACCGGAAGAAAAAGCATATCTATGCCGTCAATTTTTTTTATGGTTTCTTCATCCAGCATGTGTCCAAGGTCGCCGACATGCAAAAATTTAAGGAAATCATAGCTTACTTTAAACATATTAATTTCTCCTCTTTTATTGCCTCTTTCATTGTCATGGTATGCTTTTATTGCTTCTATTTCTATTCCATTCATTTTTTTGCTTTCTTTGACGACAATGCTTCCTTCTTTTTCAACAATCCTCGCTTGATTATGGTCAAAATGGTCGTGAGTTATTAGAATAATATCCGCTCTGGCTTTTGGAGGCGATATCCCAATGGAGGCGCCGTCATGCGGGTCTATCACGAGTGTTTTTCCATTTGAAAATTCAAAGCAGGAATGACCGTGCCATCTTATTTTTATCATTTTCTCCACCTCCACCACTTCTTTTTTATTTTATATGGAATCTTATCATGCCATTTTCCATTGAACCAGAGCTTTGGCTTCTTTGAAAGATATACTGCAACTTTTTCTTTTTCTATTTTGCTTTTTATTTCATCAAAATTTCCTTTATAAAGTTTGGCGTTATGCCAGTATTCTTTTATTTTAACTCTTGCTTTATCATCTTCAATTTCGATAAATGAAATTTTTGGTATATCATCTATTATCTCTGCGTTGGCAATGCCAATAATTCTTCTTGCTTCTTCCTTCCATTTTTTTATCTTATCCTGCTTAACTCCAATTTTACTTGCAATTTCTTTTTCATTTGCAAGAGCAAGCTTTTCAACACTTTTTATTCCAGCCTCGTTTAATTTTTTTTCATAAGTTTTTCCAATCCCTCTTAAATCCCTCAATTCCATATCCATAAAAATAAAGAGCATATAAAAGCTTTTTAACTTGGTATGATATTAATTAGATGGACAGGCTGCCATTGATAAAAGTGAAGAGAGGAAAAATAATGATAAATGACGAGGTAATTAAAAGAGACGTGGTAAATTTTATCGAGAAAATTGCAAAGGAACATGGCGGCATATATGCCATTGATTTGGATGGCTATAAAAAAAATTCTGCAAATATAAGACTGTATAAGAAAGTTGCACGTTATTTATGGATTGATGCATATCCAAGATATGTTGAAGACGTAATGGATTTAACAATAATTGGAATAAACAAAATAACAATAAGAGATATGGAAGAAAATAAACTTAAAGAAATAAAAGGGATGATAGAAAATGATATATATTTATCTGGCAGAAATTTAACGAGAACTGTTGAACTTGTTAAAAAATATGGATTTAAAGGTATCGTGTTAATGGAAGGACAGGAAATAAAAGAAGATATAGAAACACGGAAAATTTATTTAAATGAATATATTGCGAGGAGAATAAAATGAGCTTGGAAAAACTCATTGCATTTCTATTTCAAACAAGCGGGAAAGAAAAACTTACGGAAAAGGAAATATACATGGTTCTGTCATTCAAGCTGGGCTGGCTTACACCTGCGGAGGGTAAAAAAGCAATTCAAAAGGCTTTGGAAAAAGGTCTGATAAAAAAAGAAGGAGATGAGATAGCTCCAGATTTTGATTACAAGAGCATTGACATTCCCTTTGAATTCAAATTTGATGCCAAAATGCTTGAGATGGAAGAGGATTTATATGCAAAAATTGTTGGCAGGATTGCAAAAGAAAGGAATGTAGGAAAGAAAAAAATAGAGGAGGAAATTAAAGAGTTTGCAGAAAGCCAAGATGTATATAGAGAGATAGCTGCTCTTGTTATAGCAAAAAAATATGGAATAGAAATAGATGATTTAATGGAAGAAGCGTGGAAAATGGTGAAAAAATGAGAGTAATTGTTGCAATTACTGGAGCATCTGGCGTAATATATGGAATAAGATTGCTTGAAGAATTGAAAAAGCACGAAACATATTTGATTATAAGCGAAGAGGCAAAAAAATTGATAGGTTACGAAACAAAATATGAGTTGGAGGAGCTTAAAAAAATGGCAAGTGAATTTTACAATGAAGATGAGATGGAGAGCAAACTTGCAAGTGGCTCATTTAAATGTGATGCAATGGTAATAGTGCCATGCAGCCTCAAAACAATGGCGGCGATAGCAAATGGCTTTGCATTCAATCTAATAACGAGGGCAGCAGCATGCTGTCTGAAGGAAGGAAAAAAGTTAATTGTTGTGCCCCGTGAAACACCTCTGGATTTAATATCAATTGAAAATATGGCACGTCTGCGGAAAGCTGGCGTTGTTGTGCTGCCGGCGATGCCAGCCTTCTATCATAAGCCAGCAAGCGTTGATGACATAATAAATTTTATTGTTGGAAAAATTATGGAGCAGATGGGCATAGAGCATGAACTGTATGAAAGATGGAAGTAGATTTGCAGTTGTTGTAAGAAAAGAGGAAGCCGAAGAGGTGAAGAAAAAGTTGCTCGAGCTGAAAGCCTTGGACGAGGGACGTAGAATAATAAGGCATGGGAATTTTGTTGAATTTCCGGTAAAATGGGCTGTTGATGGCTATAAAATAGTTGAACAAAAAAGAATTGTAAAAAGAAAAATTTTCCCTCCTTTTGAAGAAATAAAAAGAAGATTGTATGGTAAGATATGCAGAGATGATTTCCAAAAATTACCCTGCAAATGGGAAAAATTTGGAGATGTGCTTGTGTTAAAAATGGAAGGCATAAAAGAAAAGGAAAAGATTGCAGAAGTTTATGCTTCTGCGTTAAAATGCAAAAGCGTTTTGGAAGATATTGGAGGAATAGAAGGCATCGAAAGAAAACCAAATTTTAAATTTATTTTTGGAAATGATAGCGAGACAATCCATGTTGAAAATAGAATAAAATATAAGTTTGATGTTGCCAGAATAATGTTTTCATCTGGCAACATTGATGAACGCATAAGAATGGCAAGAGTTGTTAAAAAAAATGATATCGTTATTGATATGTTTGCAGGAATTGGTTATTTTACTCTTCCCATGGCATATCATGGAAAGGCAAAAGTGTATGCAATAGAATTGAATCCGCTCGCCTTTAAATATTTAAAAGAAAATATAAAATTGAATAAACTTGAAGAGCGTGTTTTTCCAATTCTTGGAGACTGCAGAGAAAAAATACCGCATGGAGTGGCAAATCGTATTGTTATGGGTTATCTAAACTCAATTCCATTTTTTAAATATGCATTGAAAGGGTTGAAAGGTAAGGGCATAATACATTTTCATCAGAAATGCAGAGAGGAGGAATTTCCTCATGCTGTTTTCAATGAGGTAAAGGAAATTGCATTACAAGAAGGATACGAAGCAGAGGCGATTTTTCACAAAAAAATAAAATCATATGCCCCTCACATTATTCATGGAGTTATTGATATAAAGGTGAAAAAGATGAATAAAAAATCGAGGCAATAATGAAACAAAATGAGCTAAAGCCAATTAGATTTATCAAAAATGATTTTATGTTATTCGTCTTTTTTATTTTATTTGTTATTCTCACAATGTTATTCCCATGGCAAATAGCTAAATATTCTTCATTTGTTGATTGGAGAACAATAGCAACGCTTGCTGGACTATTAATGATTACAACTGGATTAAAAGAAAGCAAGTATTTTAATCTCTTTTCAAGAAAAATACTGGAAAAATTGAAAGATGAAAGAAATCTCGCAATCTTTTTAATTTCCATTTCAATAATATTTTCTACATTTCTTACCAATGATGTAACTCTTTTCATTGTTGTCCCTCTTACCCTTAGTTTTCAGAATATAATAAAGAGCGACTTTTCTAAATTAATAATATTTGAAGCAATATCTGTCAACGCCGGCTCTGCTCTGACGCCCATTGGCAATCCTCAGAACATTTTCCTGTGGCATAAATGGGGCATTTCCTTCATAGCATTCATGATAAAAATGATTCCTCTTGTTACTGTTCTTATTGCAATTCTTTTAATATTTGCATTGATTTTTTTCAAAAGCAAGAAAATTGAATTTCTGGACAAAATCAATGAAAATGGGGTAAGAAGAAACTTATTTATATCTTCCATAACAATGTTTGTGATTTACATTGTTTCGCTTCAATTAAAACAGTTCTATTTTATACTGCCATTCATTTTTCTATTTTATTTGATATTTTACAGGAAAGATGTTTTACCAAAAGTTGATTGGTTATTGCTCTTGTTATTCATTATCATATTCATAGACTTTCGTGTTTTATCATCTATTCCTGTCATATATGAAGGCATTCATAAATTGTTAGAGCTTGAACATACTAAAAGTGTGTTTTTATTCTCAGCATTCATATCCCAATTAATCAGCAATGTGCCAGCAAGCGTATTCGTTTCAAAATTTAGCAATTGCTGGCTGGGCATAACATATGGAGTAAACATTGGAGGAAATGGTTTGGCAATAGCTTCCCTGGCTAATGTCATTGCATTGAGGATGGCAAAAAATAAAAAAATCTGGATAGATTTCCATAAATATTCCATACCATATTTTCTGATTACTTTAATAATCATATACGCGTTTTTTGTTATTTGAATAATCATATCAAAAGCAGCAAGTTTATTAACCATTTCAATCATTCCATATAAATGCTTTCAATAAGTAAATGCGAGCCAGAGAAAATAGATATGCTTCCAGATGATATACAAAAGCTTGTATGGAGAGCATTTTTTTATCTTTCTCAAATTGAAAATTATTTGAATAAACGCTCTTTCAGGAGAGATGAGTCGCCAATAAAAAAATTTTATAAGTATTGCAACGCCTTGGAGAATCTTGAGAGGATAATTGAAAAAAAATGCGAGAAAAAGGGAATAGATAAAGTTGTTTTATTTTACAATGGCAAAAATTAAAATATTGATTGCATATCAAAAACAATGTGCCTTGCCATTCCCGGAAGGATTGTAAAAATAGAAGGAGAACATGCCATTGTTGATTATGGCGGAGCAAGCAGGAAAGCAAACATAAGTCTTGTTGATGTAAATGTCGGAGACTATGTCATTGTTCATGCTGGTTTTGCCATACAAAAGTTAAATGAAAAAGAGGCTATTGAAACATTGAAAACATGGGAAGAGTTGTTGAAAAATCAATAGGTTTTTCCATGCCCATATTTATATTCAATGGCACATGCTCCCTCGCTACTCACCATGCATGGCCCAATGGGCGTGGAAGGTGTGCATGCTTTGCCAAATAAAGGGCATTCCCATGAATGTATTTCCCCTCTTATGACCTCGCTGCATCTGCAGCCTGCTGGCTCCTCAAATTTTTGATGGCTAACTGGCTCTATCAAATCTTCAAAAACTTTTTTCGCATTCAGCTCCTCATATTCCTCTTTTATCTCCATTCCGCTTTTTTTCAAAACTGGAAAACCACGCCATTCTATATCGCTTGGATAAAACACTTCATTCATCAAAGCCTTTGCCTTTTCATTCCCTTCTGGTTTGACAACCCTGCTGTATTCAATTTCCACTTTTGCCTCACCATTTTCAATTTGCCTCACAATCATGTAAACAGCAATAAGCATATCAAGAGGTTCAAATCCAGCAATTATCTGTGGTATTCCATATTTTTGAGAGATGATCTCCCATGGTTTACTCCCTATTATCGTTGAGACATGTCCTGGCAATATTATTCCATCGAGCTCGACTTTCCCCATCTCAGCTATGCCAATCACGGCGGGCGGAGTAAAGCGATGAGAGCTATAAACATAAAAATTTGGGGGCATTTTTTTAATTATGTGCGCTGTTGATGGAGCTGTTGTTTCAAAGCCAACACCGAAAAAAACAACTGGCTTGCTATTCTTTTCGGCAATTTTCAATACATCTTCTATGCTATAAACAACCCTGATATCCTTTCCTTTTGCTTTTTCATCTGCAAGCGAACCATTTTTGCCGGGGGAGCGAAGCATATCTCCATATAATGCAATGATTGCTTTTTCTGCTATTGCTTTAACTTCTTCTATCTCTCTTATGGTTGTTACGCATACAGGGCAGCCCGGGCCTTCGCGAACATCTATGCCAATATCAAAGAAAATTTTGTCCAATCCATGTTTAACGAGAGTATCCTGATGCGTTCCACACACATGCATTATTTTCAAATCCAACTTTTTCTTCTTCAGTTCTTCATGAATTTTTCTGGCAATGGTTTCATCCCTAAATTGAAACATTGTTTTGCAATGATATATTTTTTAAATACTTGGTGCTTCCTCCTTCTGGATACAGATACAAAAGAATATTTTTATATTCTGTTTGCATTATTTATTGATGGAAAATGAAAATACTTCGTTTATCGTTTTAAATCATACAATTTCCCGAAAATACTGCGGGAAATTGGAGTTATATGTCGTATGTGCCCAATAAAAAGAGGTGTATGGAATGAGAAGATTAACTGAGTATCAAATAAATACAATTTGCGAGTTATTGAAAGAGGGAAAGCCATTACCAGAAGAATATAGATGGCTACTTTTTGAGGGGAAGCAAGAAACAGAGTTAATTTATGCAGGAAAAACGAGAGAGGTGGATGTTATTGCTGATACAATGGCGGTGCCACTTCAAAAAGTAAAAGTTTTTGGAGATATAAGTAACAATGAGTGGCACAATCTGTTGATTTTTGGTGATAATTTACAGATTTTGAAAACTTTACTCAAATGGAAAGAAGAAGGAAAATTGAAAAATCCTGATGGAGCGAAAGGAGTTAAATTAATCTATATAGATCCTCCATTTGGAACAGGAGATGTTTATGGAAGGAATAATATAGGTGCATATTCGGCAAAACTGATGGGTGCAAAATATCTGGAATGGCTGAGACAAAGGATAATTCTATTAAGAGAATTGCTTGCCGATGATGGGAGTTTCTACATGAGAACTGACTACCACTTTGGGCATTATATGAAGGTTTTGTTGGATGAGATTTTTGGGAAAGAGAATTTTAGGAATGAAATTATCATAAATAGAACCAAAAAGATTTTTGAGGGAATTAATAGATTTAATACGGCTACAGATTCAGTGTTTTTCTATACTAAAGGAGATATTTATACTTTCAATGGATTTAAAAAGGAGAGGAAAGAACAAAAATGGATACCAATGCACTCTCCTGGTATAAGATGGACAAAAGTTGATGAAAAATACTTGAAATATTATAAATCAGAGCAATTAAAAGAAAAAAATGGTAAATATTACTCGCGTGGCAGAGTTTTTAAAGATAGAGTTATAATGCCCCCTGAAGGGCGTCATTGGACGTTCACGCAAGAGAGGTTAGAGAAATATAAACAGCAAGGTAGAATCAGACTGAATCCTAAAACAGGAATTTTAGAGTATTTAACTAGCGCCGAAGAAATTGTTGATTCTAATTGGACAGATATCCCTGGTTACTCGTTCAGATGGAAATATCCAACCGAAAATTCTGAAGAATTATTAGAACGCATAATCAAAGCTTCTTCCAACGAAAGAGATATTGTACTTGATGCTTTCGCTGGAAGTGGAACTAGTGGAGCAGTGGCAGAAAAGCTTAGGAGGAGATGGATAATGATTGATTCCTCAAAATTTGCCATCTATACAATGATTAAGAGGATGCTCAATCTTAAAGAGAAAATAGGTAACAAAGGCAGACACTTGATACCAAAATCATTTGCTGTTTACAATGCCGGGCTTTATGATATGAAAATTTTAAAGAAGTTACCTTTCAAAGAGTATCGCAAGTTTGCTTTAGAACTTTTCCAGTGTAAAGATGAACCTCATACATTAGCGGGAATTGAACTTGATGGATACTTAGGACAAAATGATGTTTTGATATTTAAATGGAAGAAAAATGGAAACAAAAAAACAGAATATGTAATGGATAGAGGTTTCATCGATAACCTTCATTCAATTTTAGGAGATAGAATTGGTAAGAGATTTTTTATTATTGCACCAGCTGCAAGTGTTCTATTTCTGGAGGATTATATCGAAAAAGAAGGTATAAAATACTATGTTCTGAGAATCCCGTACTCCGTAATTGATGAACTTCATAAAAAGAATTTCAAAGCTTTAAAACAACCCACAGCAGACATGAATGTAAACGACGTTATGGAACAAATTGGCTTTGATTTTATTTACCCTCCAGATGTTGAATGTGAATATTATATCGAAAAACCACAAGATAAATTGGTTGAAGAAGCGGTTATAAAAATAAAGAAATTCAGAAGCAACATAATCTCTAAAAAACCAATTCCTGAAGAAAACCTTAGTTTTAAGGCTTTATCAATGGTCATGATTGATTACGATTTCAACGGAGAATATTTTGATATGGACGATAAGTGGTTTGCTTCTGATTTAGAAAAAACTGGTTATGAAATCAGAATTAATCCTGAAAAAATCGGGGAGAAAATGATGATCATCTATATGGATGTTTATGGGAACGAGAAAAAGGAGGTTAAGAGCATAGAAGATTTTGAACGAGGGAATAAAAATGCCTAAGGTTTTTACTGTAAAAGCAAGTGATCTTGTATTAAAGGTTTCAGAAAATATAGATCCCACAGTAGTTGATATTTCTAAATATGAGGCATTTTTGGATGCATTATGTGGACCCAGAGAATTCCAGAAAGACGCAATAAGAACAGTTTTAAGGTATTTACTTGGAGGACGGTATAAAAATTTAAGAGATTTGGCAGAAGAAAATTATAACAACAACCCTGCACTCAGAGAACTCTATCCTACTTTCGCAGATTTTGAAAAGCATTTACAACTACCTGATAAACTTGCCTGCACAATTGACCTAGCAACAGGAACTGGTAAAAGTTATGTTTTATATGGCATCGCAAGAATTATGCTTGCTGAGGGAGCAGTCGATAGAGTTTTGTTGCTTACTCCTTCTACCACTATTGAGAAAGGACTTATAGAAAAGTTTAAGACGTTATCAGGAGATGCTGACCTATTAAGGCTCATCTCAGAAGATGCAAAGATAAGGAATCCCAGAATTATAAATGCAACTCAAACGATTAAAGAAGGTGATATTTGCATCGAAAACATTCACGCAGTTTATGAATATGTGAAATCTTCGGTAGAAGATAGTTTAACAGGAAGAGGTGAAAGAACTCTAGTTTTGTGTGACGAGGTCCATCACGCTTATAATCCACCAGGTAGAGATCAGGCAATTAAAAAATGGAAGGAATTTTTGTTAAATCCGAAATATAACTTCAGGTATATTGTTGGAGATACAGGAACTGCATATATTGGCAATGATTACTTTACCGATGTTGTTTACAGATATTCATTAAGGGAGGCAATCGAGGAAAGAACAATCAAAACTATAAGATATGTAGCAGAAGATAGTTCAGGTGGTGAGTGTGAAAAGTTTCAGAAGATTTATGATAATCATCTTGAAAATAAAATGCGATACCGAAAGGTAAAACCGATCACAATTATAGTAACAAAGAATATTTCTTCATGTAAAAGACTAACTGAGAAATGGATTAATTTTATTGCCGAGCAAGAAGGGATATCAAAAGAGGATGCTGAGAAAAAGGTTTTAATCGTAACTTCTTCTCCCGAGCATAAAGAAAATGTTTTAAAACTTGATAGAGTAGATGACAAGGATGATCCAACAGAATGGATAACATCTGTAAGCATGCTGACAGAAGGATGGGATGTAAAAAATGTTTTTCAAATAGTACCACATGAAGAAAGAGCATTTAATTCAAAGTTGTTGATTGCTCAGGTATTGGGTAGAGGATTAAGGATTCCTTTAGAATACAAAGGAGAACAACCCGTAGTTACAGTATTTAATCACGATAACTGGGCAAAGAACATAAAGCATCTCGTAGAAGAAGTCATGGAAATTGAGAAAAGATTACACACCTATCCAATAATTAAAGAAAAAGATTACAATTTTGAACTCTATCAAATTAAATATAAAAAGGAGGAAAAGGAAGTTGAAGTTCCACAAACAGAACCTTATGAGTTGTTGAAGAAAGGTTATATCACATACTCAACACAGATTAAAAGTGTTGAAAAAGAAACTATTTATGAAAGAGTCATAACAGGCATTAGAGAGGAAAAGGCTACCTACATTACCTACAAGATGTATCCTATTGATGTTGTTGCACAGGAGTTTGGAATAGATTAAAAGTATTTGACATCGAAGAAGGAACAAATTATGCAGATAAATTCACTCTCCAAAAAATTAGAGAGATCATTAAAAATTCATTGAATAAAATTGGATGGAAGGAAGATACAGTAAGTGAGGAGAATTATAGGAAGACGTTACAGGCATTTGGTGTAATAAAAAGGAAACGTGCTAAAACAATTCGGTTTGATTTAGAAATTAAAGAGTTGGAGAAATTAAATACTTCACAAATGAAGAAAGCGTCACTGGGAATTGGAGCGTTTCGGAGAGGTGCTACAGTATTCTACGATGAAGATTCATTAAGATTATCGAACGATGAAGATGTTGTAGTACTAAAGGAACTAATAGATGATGAAACTTTACCGAGAATGGCTATTAAAGAGGTTAAAAACAAATTTTTATTTAAAACACCTTTAAATGTAGTATTCGCTCATTCCGCGCCAGAAAGACGATTTATAGAAAAGCTAACGCTCGAATCCAACGCAAAGTTAATCGATGCTTGGATAAAATCAAGAGACACAGGGTTTTATAGTATAGAATACTCATGGCGTAAAGGAGAACATCCTAAGCAAGGTAAATTTAATCCAGATTTCTTTTTGAAAATAAATAATAATATAATCGTAATAGAAATAAAGGATGATGATCTAATTAATAAGGTTAAGGAAGGTGGCGATATTGCTAAAGAA
>JAGGYX010000028.1 GCA_021162305.1 Thermoplasmata archaeon
AGCATCTATGGAGGCATTCATAGTTTCTACAACTGGTGAAGATGGAAGAGAAAGCATTCTGAATGTCATGTCATTTCCATAGGTAATGCCCTTGCTATTCTCGACCACAGCCCTATAATGATATGTTTTGTTTTCCTCCAGCCCGGTAACTATTATGCTGAAGCTACCCGGCTGAGTTACCACAACTTTATTTGTTTCATTTCCATAGCTCGTCGTAGTTCCATATTCAAACCATGCATAGCAGCTGGCATCGCCGCCCAAATCTGTTACCTCACCATTCAAAACAACAGCATAGTTTACAGATTTTGTTGAAACATTGGCTTTTAAAGTTGTCGTTGTAAATGTCATATCACTGCCATATGTTATGCCAGCTTTATTTTTTGCAACAGCTCTGAAATGATATGTTTTTCCAGGTTGCAAATTGCTTATGTTGATTGAGAAGCTTGATGTTGCATTTATGGCAGGGGTAGCGCTACCATAGCTTGTTGTTGTTCCATATTCAAACCATACCTGACAGCTGTCAACGCCTCCTAAATCTGTTAGCTCGCCATTGAGTGTGGCAGCTGAGGAAGTAACATTTGTAGCCTGCTTTGTTATTACAGAAGGCTTTACCATATGTGTTGTAAAAGTTAAATCAATGCCATATGTCAAGCCAGCTTTATTTTTTGCAACAGCTCTGAAATGATATGTTGTATTTATTTGTAATCCATTTATAATTTGAGAGAATGAAGATGGCGATGTTAAATTTTTATGAGGTGTAGAATAGACATAGTCCTGCCAGTTTGAGTGAGATACTGTATCATAAACAAACCATACCTCGCAATTTTTTGCTCCAACCACATTTAGATATCCTCTCAATGTAGCCTCTGAATATGTTACCCCTGTTGCTGACAAAGTTGTAACCTGTGGCAGTGAGGCGAGAGTTGTAAAGGAAGAATCGCTCGTATATGCAATTTTTCTGCTATTCTGAGCAACTATTCTATAATGATATGTTGTGTCTGATTTTAAATTGTTTAATGTAAATGAAATGGTAGATGGCGAGTAAATTGTTTGTTTTGTTGTTACACTTCCATAACTTGTTATTCCATATTCTATCCATACCTTGCAATAATTATCTCCTCCCAAATCATTAATTGTTACACTTATCTTTGCCGAGCTTGCTGTAATATCATATGCCCCTCCATCCGATATAGATGGTTCGCCTATTAAATTGAAACTTATGTTTTTCGATGTTTCTGTTACATCGAGAGTAAATAAAACATAATTTATCTCGTTATTATACGAGCATGAAACATTTATTGTGTCGCCATTTTCACAATTTTGGAGATTATACAAATTTGCCTGATAATAGCCAGTTGAATTGGTATAAACAACCATATATGTCGATTTAGATACATCTTTTATATAGACTGCTGCATTCACAACAGCATTTCCATGTGAATCCTTTATATATCCATAAACAGGGAAGGGCTGATTAAGCCCTCCTATTCTAACTGGCATCATTGCCAGCATACCCGCAATGACCAATATCAATATTTTTTTCTTCATTTTATCACCTCCGGTATAACAAAACTTCCAGATGATGAGACTCTTAAAACAATTGCATCTCCTGGATGAATAATAAAATCATATTGTGATGGCGAAATACCAACAATATAATCATCATAGCTGCCCTTGCTTGTATTCCATTTGCTTATAACGCTACCTTTCTGCATTGGATTTCCTATTAAAGATGCAAGTTCAGATGCTTTTATGCTGCTTAACGATGTCCATGAAATGAAATTAACGACATTGTTATTATTTTTAACAAGTGTTACGCTCCTGTTGTGGATGCAAGAAGCAGGTATAACAAAACTTCCCGATGATGAGACTCTTAAAACAATTGCATCTCCTGGATGAATAATGAAATCATATTGTGATGGCGAAACACCAACAATATAATCATCATAGCTGCCCTTGCTTGTATTCCATTTGCTTATAACGCTACCTTTCTGCATTGGATTTCCTATTAAAGATGCAAGTTCAGATGCTTTTATTGGATATGACGCACTCCATGAAATGAAATTAACGACATTGTTATTATTTTTAACAAGTGTTATTAATGTATCAACTCTTATGCTTTTAGTGATGCTAATTGTATCATTATTTATTTTTAATTGCATGGTAACATTATAGTAATTCCCTATTGGATAAACATGGCTAACATTACTTCCATATGCTATGCCTCCATCTCCAAATTGCCAGGTATAATTTTTGGAAGGCGAGGCAAAGAAATATACAGGCTGGCTTGAAACAGGATTACTTGGGGCATAATAAAAATCAATGTTTTCGACATCTACAACAATGCTATCATATCCATATGAAAAACCATTGTAACAGCGTGCTTCTATAACATGTATTCCATTATTTACATGAGAGGTATTCCATTCATATTGCCATGATAGTGTTCCTGTAGCATTTATCCATGAACCATTGTCTATTTTTATTTCTACCCTAACGATTCCATTGTTACTGCTTGCATTTCCTTTTATTGAAACAATACCATACACAATGCTTCCATTGGAAGGCGAGATTATTAATATCTCTGGAGTGCTTGCAATCACTTCTACCATCTTGCTTATGGTGCTTGAATTTCCATCATCGTCTGTAACAACGAGTGTGACATTATATTCTCCATAAGCTGTATAGCTATGGTTTACTATCATGCCATATCCAGTGCTTCCATCTCCAAATTGCCATGTATAATTTACAATATCTCCATCAACATCATAACTTGAGTTTGCATTGAAAATAACGCTTTCATTAGCAACGGGATACAACGGTTGCCATGAGAAATTTGCTATGGGTGGAATATTCCTTATACTGATATATTTTGTTATGTTTGTTTCCGCATATGCATTATCAACCACAGTTAGGGTAACAGCATATGTTCCACTTTTATTCCATGAGTAAGTTATAACAGGGCTTGTTGTCGAAATATCATATATTCCATCATTATCCCAATCCCATTTATATAAAACAATGTAGCCATCGCCATCATAGCTTGAGTTTGCATTGAATGTTATGAGTTCGTGGCTATATGGTTTCAATGGTTGCCATGTAAAATTTGCCACAGGTGGAGTTGTTACAGAAAAGTTATATAACATGCTTTTTCCAGCATTTCCTATAGCATCTTGAGTCCATATATAAAAATAATATTTTCCTGTGGCGTTGCAAAAAATATTGTAATAATATGTGCCCGATTTCTGCATACTTTCATTTACATAACTTCCATCTGGATACGTAACATTTATTCTCGCTTCATATACTCCGCTGGGGTCGCTTATATTACATGAAATATTTTGCCATCCCGGCACCATATATGTTTTATAAGATACTCCTTCTACACTTGGTGCCATTGTATCTGCAACAGTGAAATTGAAATAATGTGTGGAGTTAACATATCCATTTATATCTGTCGCATATATTTTAAATGAGTAGTTTCCTATCGATGGAAAATGCAAAATGTAGTAATAGATTCCATTTCCTCTGCCGTCAGTTATTCCATTCATGCTTTTATTTCCATTTAG
Source organism: Thermoplasmata archaeon (assembly GCA_021162305.1). Classification (GTDB taxonomy): domain Archaea; phylum Thermoplasmatota; class E2; order UBA202; family JdFR-43; genus JAGGXW01. Next base: position 3,570 of record JAGGYX010000028.1, read on the forward strand.
GTCTATAACAACGCTTGCCACCCCAACATTGTCCACCACATTACATGTTATGTTTGCATCCTCGCCATATTCAACCTGCCAGTTTGGAGTAACGCTAACATTTGTTATGGAAGGCGGCGACGGCGGCACTATGACATTGAAATAATTCAAGGAAGAGGAATTTTTGTTTCCATTGATGTCAGAAGTGTCAACATAATAAGAATAGTTACCAGGTTCTTCACAATGAAAATTATAGAAGTATGTGTTCCCTAATGCATTCATTGTAACATTTAGTATGCTTCCATTTGGATATTGAATTATAAGCCATGCATATTTTACCCCAACATCTTCATAAATTTTGCATGATATGTTTATATAATTTCCCGCTTCCTGTGGATTTGGGTATGCTGTTAGATTTTTTATTGATGGCGGGAATATGTCATATACGGCAATGCTTTTTGTTATCGTTGCTTCTCCATAGTCATTATCTGTTACAACAAGCGTTATATTAAAAACCCCATTTACAGAATATGAGTATATGGTGTAATTCTCACCTGTTATTACGCTATTTCCGTCTCCAAAATACCATTTATATACCCTTATCTCTCCATCCACATCATAACTTTGGCTATAAAATTTTATGTGCTGCCCTACATATGGTTGGGTTGGATAAAAAGGTGGCAACAACTGCCATGTAAAATTTGCCACAGGCGGGATATTTGCCACATTTATTTCTTTTGTTGTTGTGTTCCATGCTCCATCATTATCTGTAACAGTAAGAGTGACTTCATAGTTTCCATTATCTGGAAAAGTATATGAAAAATTGCTTGTATAAAATCTTGCTATTGTTTTTTTCAGGATAGGATCATATATGCTCCATGTGTAGTTTACTATGACGCCATCGCTGTCGCAGGAATTGCTAATAAAATTTACTGTATCTAAATCGGTGGGTTGCGTTGGCGCGTAATTGAAAGATACATGTGGAGCGTATGCAATAACAAATTTATGTAACTTTGTTTTTACGCTATTATTATTTGTATCATTTGCCCATACATGATAATAATATATGCCTTTCAATGAATAGGAGCGATTGAAATAATAGTAGCTGCTATTTCCAATTTGATTCAAGCTTTTGTTGATATAGCTTCCATTTGGAAAGGTAATATTAATAAATGCCACATTTACTCCAACATTGTCAACTATTTTACATGTAATGTTTACATTTCCATTTGGTTCCTGAATAACAGGATTTGCGCAAAGATTCATTATATCTGGTGGGAAGATGTCTATACCTGTATAATTTTGCATCAATGGATAATGGTCCATTATTCCCTTTGCTTCATCAATTTTATAGGGTGTATCTCCAATACCATCTCCATCACTATCAATTCCATTATATCTGTCCCAATAATTTCCAACGTATTCATAATCCCAAAAATTTAATCCACTTTCATCATCCACGTCCACAATATTGCTCATGAAATTGTTATAGCAGAAAATATTATCAGAGGTATCTGTTCCAAGGGAAATTGCCTTTTGATTTTTTATAAAATAGTTTTCTCTCACGACATTGAAGTAACTATTCACAAATGTTATTCCATAATAATTGCTATAGAAAACATTTCTCATTATCAATCCATTTTCGCCTCCTACAACATGAATCGCTTCATAGTTATATGAAAAATTGCAGTTTTTTATTGTCGCTTCTGCATAAACAATTATTCCAGCATATCCTTCCCCAGCATTTTTTATTGTGATTCCATTTATCTCTGTTCCAGATGACCATATCTGGAAACCATAGTTGCTTCCGCAATCCACAATAACATTTTTACTTTCTCCCACAATATATACCATTTTGTTTATAGAAATGCCACCATTATAGATTCCATTCCTTATATATATGGTATCTCCGTTATTTGCAGCATTTATGGCAGCCTGTATGGTAGTAAAATCTCCATCGCCATCAACATATATGGTATTGTCTCCCTTCACCATAATAATGCTGGATGGTAGCATAGAGGCTAATAGAATAACCATAATTGCTATTCTAATGCAATTTTTTACCACCATTTTACTTCTTCCATTAATGGATACAAATCTCTATTCAGGCTTGGAGGTATTGTATATGGTGTATCTCCTCTTCCATTTCCATCTCCATCTGTTCCATTGTAATCACTCCAGTAGTTGCCCGTTGTGCTAACATACCATGAATTATTTCCCATATCCCAAGCTTGGCTATTGTTATGAATGCTATTATTTATGAAATTATTACTGAAGATAATGTTAGATGAACAATCTCCTGTTGCTATATAGATGCTATAATTATTTAATGTGAAATTATTTTCGGAAAATTCATTTCTTGCTGAAGAATTCGTTATATAAGTTCCATATCCATTATTCCATATTACATTATGACTGAAATGGTTGCTTGATGATGCAATAATATAAATGCCATATGTATTATTCCACATTGCATTCGCCAAGTTATAACCAAAATAGTTTGAATCAGATGCATCCAAAAACACACCATATGTATTATTCCATACCCTATTGCCACCTATTTTGTATTGGTCACCCTGTGAAGATTTATAGAAATACATGCCAATATCATTGAATGAAATAGTATTATTGTCTATTCTGTTTCCATTTGAAGAAATAAAGCATAAACCTTCCCCCGTGTTGTGGTGAATACTATTTGAATCAATTGTGTTATCATCAGATAAATTCATTAATATTCCATTTTTGTTTCCATATATTTCATTCTGTTGAAGAGAATTTGTATTTGACGAATATAAATATATGCCACTTTCATTGTTATTATAAATTTTGTTTCCTGCCATTTCATTATTACCTGCTATAGATGCCTTTGAATTTTCCAATAATATTCCATATCCAGAGTTGTTGAATATCATATTATACTGAATAATGTTTCCTGACCCACCAGATGAGATTAGATGAATTCCATTAGTATTGTTGTAAATTGTGTTATCAGTTATGGTTTGCTGATCAGAAGATAGAAGTAAAATGCCGTCATCATCATTTATAGATATTGTATTGTTTCCTATGATATTTAAATAGGATGATGCCACATATATAC
>JAGGYX010000136.1 GCA_021162305.1 Thermoplasmata archaeon
CTTAAATTGTTCTACAAGTTCTTTTGTGAGCCGTGCCCTTTTTTCATCGAACGGTTCATACTCTTCTTCCTCTTCCGAAAAGCCAACGTATATCCAGGGAGTGAGAATCAAATTGTGTTTTTTTATTTCCTCAATAGTTGCAGATTTACAGAATCCGGGAATGTCTTCATATGTTCCGCCCTCGCCCCTCCATGCATGGTAAGTGTCTGCGATTTTCTTTATTTCCTCATCCGTAAGTTCTCTATGCCTGCGGTCAACCATCACGCCCATCTTCCGGGCATCTATGAACAAAACTTCTCCTCTTCTATCTCTGAATTTGCCATCGTTTTTGTTCTTTGTAATGAACCACAGACATGCGGGAATCATAGTATTGTAAAATAACTGAGAAGGCAGGGCAACCATGCAGTCCACCAGATCTGCTTCAACAATATTCTTCCTTATCTCTCCTTCTCCACCAGTCATGGAACTCATTGAACCATTGGCGAGAACAAAGCCAGCAATTCCATTTGGTGCAAGATGATAAATGAAATGCTGAACCCATGCAAAGTTTGCATTACCTTTTGGAGGAACGCCATATTTCCAGCGAACATCATTCTGCAACCTTTCTCCTCCCCAATCGCTCATATTGAAGGGTGGATTTGCCAGTATATAGTCAGCTCTCAAATCAGGATGCAAATCTTTATGGAAGCTGTCCCCCAGTTTAATATTCGCCTCTATCCCTCTTATTGCCAGATTCATCTTGCACAAACGCCATGTTGTGGGGTTTGACTCCTGCCCATATATGGAAACATCCCCAATTTTTCCACCATGTGCCTCTATGAACTTTTCACTCTGAACAAACATTCCTCCAGAGCCACAGCATGGGTCATATATTCTGCCTCTAAAAGGTTCTATCATCTCCACCAGCAATTTAACGATACAGCGAGGTGTATAGAACTGCCCTCCCTTCTTGCCTTCAGCATCTGCAAATTGACCCAAAAAATATTCATATACTCTTCCAAGGATATCTTTGCTCTTGCTTTCCTCGTCACCCAATCCTATTGTTCCAATTAAATCTATTAGCTCGCCCAAACGTTGCTTATCCAATGTTGGACGAGCATAGTCTTTTGGAAGAACTCCTTTAAGGGAAGGATTATCTCTTTCAATGGCTTCCATGGCATTGTCGATAAGCACACCAATGGTTGGCTGCTTCGCATTTCTCTGCAGATAATCCCACCTTGCCTCCGGAGGAACCCAGAAAACGTTCCTCATTTTATATTCATCAATATCCTCAGGATCTGACAAGCCTGTAGGATCATTTTTCAACTCTTCATAGACATCCTTAAACGCATCAGATATATATTTCAGAAAAATTAAACCAAGGACAACATGTTTATATTCGGCAGCATCCATGTTGCTTCTTAACTTGTCTGCTGCCTGCCACATCTTCTGTTCAAAACCAAGGTTGGCACTGTTGGGGTAATTTTTTACCATATTCTTAATTTATAATGACTAATTTACTTAAAAAATTTTTGTACCACTTCAATAAAATTTTTTAAACCTTAATGTCAATCAATAACAAGCGAAATTAATATATATGCATTTAAGTATTCTATTTAGGTGAAAAAATGAGAAGGGAGGCGAAGTTTGTAATTGCAATAGCACTTGCAGCAACACTATTAATACCGAGTCTGACAACATCTGTTTTAGCAGCTCCAGAGAAGGAAGTCAAAATAAAAGTAGCTTCAGTAACTCCAATGGGCGGAAAGATGCAGGAAAAAAGCATTAAACTAAGCGATGCAAAAAAACTTGCAGATGATATTAAATCTGCCCAGGAAGCATTCAAAATTGTCATGGATCCAGATTCAAATCAGACAGAGAGAAATTGGGCAATGGAAATAGTGGAGCAAATTATCAATGAACTTAAAAAACTTGGTTTGATACCAGCTGGCTTTATATTCCACTTGCCACAATTCCTTTCACCAAAATTTGCATTTTTGGTTCCAGTAATCAGCGTTGGAAGCGGATTTTCATATATTCCATTGTATCCTGGAGAGGCGTTCATTGGCTTTATGTTGAGACCAATATTCATGCAGTATTTCCTCTTTGGATATACTGCATCAGTGAATTTCCATTTAATTCCACCACGTCTTGAATACTGGGACATGGTAGGAACACAAACAGCAATGATACTTGGCTTTGTTGGAATATACATTGATTTTGGAAAAATTGGCTATGGAATACCAAACATGCAATTCCTGCTTGGAGAAAGCCTGTTTGTTACAGGAATAGACTGGTTATAAACCCTCTTTTTCTTTATCTTTTTTGTTTCATTTTTGACCGAGAATATTTAAATTGGCTGAGATATTAATAATACGGTTTCTATGACGAGAAAGGACCTATTTATGCTTGTTAGACCATTTACGCTCATCGCTCCATTACTGGCGGTCATATTTGGTGTAATATTTCAACTTGCCTATTATAATGAGTTATATCTCTTCTGGAATAACATTGGAATAATAGTTCTTGCTGCTTTTTCGCTGGCGGGCGCCCAGGCAGTTGGACAGATAATAAATCAGGTTGAAGATGTTGAAATTGATAAAGCAAATGGGAAGGATTATCGTCCAATAGCGAGCGGGAGAGTCAGCATTGGCGAGGCTCAGGCGGTGGCATGGGCAATTTCCGCTTTCTCAATCATCTCAAGCTTTGCCATCAATGCCATATATGGAATATTTATAACATCGTTTCTTATGTTCGGTGTGCTTTATAACATTGAACCATTCAGATTTAAAAAGAGACTGTGGATAAACACAACAAGCCTTGCAATATCACGTGGTTTGTTACCCATGCCAGCAGCATGGAGCATTTTTGGCAACGCTGGCGACGCCGTCCCATGGCTTGTTGGAAGCATAATGGCTTTCTGGGTTCTTGCATGGCAGAATACGAAAGATATAAATGATGTTGAAGGGGATAAAAAATATGGGGTCATCACACCTGTTGCATATCATGGAATAAAAAAATTGAGTTATATGATTGCAGCCTTTTCATTCATGAGTTTTTTCCTCCTTTTTTTGTATATAAAAACAAATTTGCTTTCAAAAGAGCTTGCAAGCCTTTTCCTTCTTTCAATACCAACGATATGGATGCTCTATAAACTTTTCAAAAAAGATTTTGAGATTGCAGGCGTAGAGAACAATGATTTGTGGGCAGCGTATTATTTAACGCTTGCTGGCTTTTATATAATAGCAGCAGCAACATATCTTGTAAAACCATATGTAACGCTTTTCAGCTGAGCATCTTTTCCATATAAATTCCATTCTCCACATATCCAAGTTTGCGATAGTATTCCTTTGCTCCCACTCCGCTCAAAACAAGGATTCGCTCTCTTCTGAAGCGAGTTGCAATATTTTCCGCTTCTTCCATAAGAACTTTTCCCAGACCACGATGCTGCCATTCCTCATGAGGCTTCTCTCCAATCCTCACAACAGGACCATGAACTTTTAGCTCTCTTACAATTGCCACTTTTCCCTCCGCCTCATGGCGATGCGGCTTATATGGAATGCGAAGACGACAGTAGGCGGCAATGGCATCATTTTCTGTGTCTTCGAAAGAAATGAATATTTCTCTTCCATTGCTTGCCATATATTCTCTTCTCACAATTTCAAGTTCTTTTGTTTTTATCCCATGCTTATACCATTTATGTCCTATTTCCCTGCATCTAATGCATCTGCATTGCAATCCTTTTTCATTCATTCTTTTTTTCACGAGCTGCCGTAAATTGCTTTTTTTAATTCCAGCATCAATCAAATTTGAAGGAATGTCGCGCTCTATTCTCTGTATCCTTACCCATTCTGGCACATATTTTTTCATCTCTGCTATAAGCTCAATTGCTTCCTCTTCTTCCAATGGCTTATATTCTCCACGCTTCCACATTTCATAGAGAGTAGATGATTTTACAACAAGCGTTGGATAAATTTTCAGCATATCAGGACGAAATCTCTCATCTCTAAACATTTTCCTGAATGATTCCATATCTTTTTCAAAATTGCTTCCTGGCAGACCTGGCATGATATGATAGGCAACTTTAAGTCCAGCATCTTTGGCAATTCTTGTAGCAATGATTGTGTCCATTACTGTATGACCTCTCTTCATTTCATACAATACCTCATCATTCAAAATCTGTGCACCTATTTCCACTCTTGTTGCTCCCAGTTTGAGTATTTCATCAACATGCTGCAAGCCACACCAATCGGGGCGGGTTTCTATTGTCAGACCAATGCATCTATGTCTTGCTGTTTCATTTTTTTTCTTTGCTTCCTCTATGCCTGAGGAAACACTACCATTTAAAGCATCATAGATACGCTTTACAAACCATTCCTGATATGCTGGCTGACGAGCAGGAAAGGTTCCGCCCATTACAATAACATCTATTTTATCTGTAGAATGCCCAACAATTTCAAGCTGTTTAACTCTTTCCAGAGTCTGCAGATATGGGTCAAATTTATTTCTGCTGGCACGCATCGCAGCCGGCTCCCTGCCTGTATAGCTTTGCGGCGAAAATGGAGGACCACCTGGGCATGGAATGCATCTTCCGTGCGGGCAAGGATGAGGAGATGTCATAACAGCCACTACAGCAACACCAGATATTGTTCTGATTGGCTTTCTTGTAAGAATAGCCCTTACATCATCATCTCTTGCAGCACTCAAAATTTCTGCATCTGTTGGAATTTTCTTTAGCCTATATTTCTTTGCAAGCCTTTTTTTAAAAATTAATAGCTCGTCTTTATTCTTTATATTCCCTTTTTTAATTTCCTCAACAATTTCTTTTATAAAATTATGTGTAGGCAATGCCAAAGTCATCCTCACTCATGGCATATTTTTTCATAATATTCTCATTGAAAGCATCTTTTAATCTGTTTATTCTATTTTTAACATCCTCATCGTCTATTTCCATTTCATTATACAACTTGCTTATTATCTTAACCAGATCAGCAAATACAGGAAAAAGCGACTCTTGCTTTTCATATAATTCTTCAAGCATAGCCTCATTATATCTAATCGCTTCTTCAAGCTCTTCAAGCTTTTCTTTCAACATGTCTTTTCTCTTAGCCTTTTTTGTCATTATAAATTGTATGTGAATGATTACTTAAATTTTCTCATTGCTGCAATCAATGCCAACGCAATCATAAGCAAAATAAATCCAAAGCCAGGTGTTTCCTTCTCCTTTATTTCAATAACCTCTTCATAGGTGGCAGTGCCGCCATCATCATCTTTAACTGTGAGCCTAACTGTATAGCTACCTGGTTTTGCATAGGCGTGGGTCGCATTTCTACCATTGCTTGCTGTCTCATCACCAAAGTCCCAATGCCATGAAACAATTTTTCCATCCAAGTCAGAGGACAAATCTTTGAATGATATTTTTTCTCCTGCTTTTGGATTTTCTGGATAAAATTCGAAATCTGCAGATGGTTTTCTATTTTCAATTTTTATTTCCTGCGAATAAGAAGCTGTTGAATTTAAGTCATCCACGACAGTTAAAACAACTTTATATATGCCTGGCTTGGAGTATTTATGGCTTGCATTGCTACCATAGCCAGTGCTTCCATCTCCAAAGTCCCATGTATAATTTACAATATAGCCATCTTTATCCGAGCAAGATACAAAAAATTGAATCATCGTATATGAGCTTGCATTTTTTGGATCATAGCTGTAGCTGGCGGAAGGCGGCAAATTGGTTACATTTAATACGGCATGAAATTCACTTTCCTCGCCAGCCCTATCTTTCACAATCAGCGTCACAGTATAGTTTCCGGGCTTGGAATATGAATGCACTGGATTTTGTTCATTGCTTGTGCTTCCGTCACCAAAGCTCCATTGCCAGCTTGAAATATCGTTTTTGCCATTTTCATCATAGGAGGTATCGATAAAAACAATTGTGTCAAATGAAAATGGCGAGGAAGGATAGAATTTGAATGAGGCATTAGGGAGCTTATTCGGGATTTTTGCAGCATTTCCATAGGCTGACATTAAAGGATAGAAATCCCATGAGTTTCCTACTTCATATGGTATGTCTCCTATACCATCCCGATTGGTGTCACTGCCAGCATAATCGTCCCAGTAATTTCCTTCGTGAGGATATGTCAAATTCCATGTATTGTTTGATTCATCCATTGCATTTATTATGTTGTAAACAAAGTTATTATGATATATTCTATTACCATTTTCATTGGCTATTATTCCATAATAATTTTTCCAGAATGAGTTATCATGAATGATAGAATGGGATGAATTGAGTAACAATGCAAAATCATTGTGATGGAATAATATGCCTGCAATCTCAACGCTTCCATTCAAAATGCATCCATATGTATTGTTATAAATGCTTCCTTTCGTTATTTTTCCATCCATTGCATATATTGCCTTTTTATTTTCATAAAAGCTACAATTGTATATTGAAATATTTCCATCCATTTCCAGTGCAAAATCATTGTGATGAAATATGCAATTTGAAATGTTTCCGTTTGTTGAGCTAATTTTTACATGGCTTCCGTTATAAAATTCGTCATACACAGCGTATATCGAAGAATTAAATATTTCAAAATTGCCAGAATTAAATTTATTGTTGGTTGATTGGATATTGCATTTTTTACATTTTATGCTCTTAAATTCATTTTTTTGCATGAATAACTGGCTTTTTTCATTGCTCATTCTGTTTATAAGGCTATTTTCCATTTCCAAGTTTGAGGAATATGTTTCTATTTCATTTATTTCTGAATTTGAAATGCTGGCTTCTGCATTTCTTACAGTTAATTTTGAAACATTTCCAGATACTTTATTCCCCTGACTTCCGTCTATTTTAATGGAATCAACTTTTCCATATATCTTGCTTCCCCCCATTGTCTGTATCAGAATACCAATTTCATTTCCTTCAAATTCACTATCAATATAGTTTCCTCCATCTGTTTTTTGAATATCAAATATGTTTACTCCAATATTGTTGTTGGATATACCGCAATTTATAATGGAATTAAAGTATGATGACCTAAGCGATATGCCTACGCCATTCAAAAAAATGCTTGAATTTTTAACCGTTATATTTTCGCTTTCAAAAATATATATTCCACAACGGCTATTGTAAATACTGCTTCCTACTATGCTTGTGTTGATTGAATTTACTATGATGATGCTTTTGCCATTATTTCCTATATTCTGATTCAATATCGTCACATTCTTGCATCCAACCAATCCTATGAATCCATAGCTTTCGTTTATAACAAAGTTGCTTCCATTTATTTCATAAATGGATGGATAGCCATTTATTGTGTTGTTTTCAAAATAATTGTAGAAATGACTTATTCTGTTTCCTTCTATGTCCATTGCATATGTATTGTTTGAGAATACATTTTTCAGGAAGCGGTTTTGAGATGAAAAGGAAATTTCCACTCCATTTTCATTCAAATTTATTGTATTGTTAAAAATCGAGTTATTTTTGGTGCTATTTAAACACAATGCATGCTGATTATTAATCAGGCTGTTGTTTTTAATCACATTGCTGTCTCCTTCAATGAATATGGCACAGTCATTATCTTTGAATGTGTTATTCTCAACAATGTTTCTTTCCTTCAGCACCACTCCACGGCTGTTTTTATAAAAGCTACAATTTTTGACGTAAGAGTTATTTAATTCAAAAATTTCATTTTCTGTGAAATTGCATTGCCAGAAGATACCATCAACAGAAATTCTCTTATTTTTCTTAAAAATTGTATTTGATGCATAGATGCTGCACTCTATTTCTTTTTCATTTTCAATACTGCTGTTTATAAACTCTGCATATGTGCAATATATGCTCCCTCCATTTATGCTTCCATTATAGAAATAAAATTGACCCACATTTATGCTTCCATTATATATGAATGTGTTAATCAAATGAGATTCACCTCCTTCAATAGCTATTCCATTATCTGTAAGATTGCAATCTTTCACCACAGCATTGTTTGTTGCATGTATTGCATGTTCGTTATTCCATAGCTTATTTTCCTCTATGCTAAATTCAGTGCCATATATTCCATAGCGGCAATTATATATGCTATTGTTTGCAATGAAATTTTCATGATATATTTTTATTCCATAATCACATCCATGTATGGC
>JAGGYX010000090.1 GCA_021162305.1 Thermoplasmata archaeon
AGCCTCCTATGCCATATATACGGATCATAAAAGGAAACATGCCATGCAAGAAATAATTTTTTATATTATTTCATTTATAACCAACATAGCCCCGTGGTGTAGTGGTCAAGCATGTGAGGCTCTGGAGGTAAGGGCGCCTTCCCCGCCCTTACTAACCCTTCCGAACCGGAGAAACCTCACGACCCAGGTTCGAATCCTGGCGGGGCTATACATTATATTTATTGATAAGATAGGATATGGATAATTAATTTCATCTTTTGTTCTCTCAAAATAACCTTTTACTAAAAGAATTTCCTGCAATACCTGGTATTTCATGAATAATGAGAATGATCGCTCTTTTAAATTAGATTTAAAAGTGATATGAGAATGGAGCTTTTTATTTGAAATTCAGATTCGTATTTCATCAATGTGTTCTTCAGGTATTAAAAATTTTACTCTTTCCCCATCAATTTATTTTCTTTTCATAAATTCTTCTGGAGTGAATAGTTTATTTTCTGGAAGAAAGGAAAAATCCGTTATATTGTAAGTAATTAGAGGGCAATTTTTTTCTATTGCTAGACTAGCTATCATATAGTCACGGGCATTTCTTTTAAAGTTCCATTTCGTAGTAGCAAGTTTTGCGGCTATCTTTGCATGTTTATGAGTGTATTCAGCAATTTTTATTCCAAGATTTTGAAGAAAACTATCCAAATAATCAATATCTTTTCCTTTCTTTAAATAATGATATGCAAGCTCCGTATATGATATCGATGAAATTATTCCATCTTCTTTACTCTCAGAAAGCCATTTGCAAAAATTTGCATTTGATAGTACATTTGTATCAATTACAATCATCTTATTTTTCTCCCTATTGCCTCTTTCATCTCTTCTATTGTTTTATCAATATCTTCCAGAATCTTTGTATTTTCCTCTATAAATTTGTCAAGCTTCACAATTTTATATCCATCTTCTGTTTTAACGAAAGCAATTCTTTCTCCCGCTTTTATTCCAATATGTTCTCTAACACTCTTGGGAATTGTTACCTGGTATTTTTTCGTTACTTTTGACATGTTGTAATACAATAATAAAAACGTAATACTTGAATTTTTCTAAAGGTTCTGTATCACTTCTGTTTCCATTTCTTTGGGGATGAAACACCTGGCGGGGCTATAATTTTTCTTCATATTGATAAGAAAGAACTATAGTATTTCCGGCTTCAATTCTTTTAAAATTGTGAGTTTACTAATACATGACTCCCTATACCCTACTTTAAAGTTTTCAATGATATGAATATCTGTCTCCAGTTTTTCAATATCTTTTTGGAATTTTTCCTTCATTTTCTCTCTCATTTCTTCCTGTATTATAAAGATAATTGGCTTTTTATAAGCTAAAGAATACCAAAGTATTTGATTTAAATCCTTACTAGTAGGTGTTCTCCATTTACATTCAATTATATACTTAACATTAGTCGAAAATTCTTCCCATACCTCTTCCCCAATATATCGCCAAGTCCAAGCTCCCCAAGGTATATCTATTGTTCCAAATTTGGTTAGAAGAAAGTCTGGTCTTATTGGAAGAGAAGAAGGTTTTTGAAGATAATGAAGCTTATTACCCCAAATAGATAGAATCTCTTCTTCTTTATATCTCGTTAGACATGGTTCTACAAACAAACTTCCCCGAGGCGTTCTTAAAATAGGAGACTGACTATCATTCCCCCTAGTAGGCTGATAGATGAAATGTTCTACTCCTTCATATTTATAACCATATAGTAAATTTTCAAGCATTATCATAAATGTCCAATATTCATGTATTTGTTTTCTTAAAATTTGGGATAATCTTTTATTGCCATTCCAAATTTCTGGAGCAGGTATTTCTTTTATTGAGAAATCGCCTCTATACCAATACACACCATCATTTATACAATTACTTAACACTTCGTAACCTTGTCTTCCACTCCCATATATTTCTATCCTAATACCGATTGTCTTTCTTATTCGTTCATTTTCTTCTTTTAATGCTACATAAACTTGTTCCCAATCCATATTTCCCTCAAAGATTTTTAAGAAGCAAATCTGTGATATAATCTAAAGACTTATCATCCAACCTATATATCCAATAAGATGGTGTACTACTCCTCCTACCAGCTCTCCTTCTATCTGGCCAAAAGTCGAATCTTAGCATTAATGCTTTAACCATTTCGTCTCTCACTCTATTAAATTCTTCTATCTGTAATCCTATATTTTCTTCTTCTAATTGCCTGCGAATCTCTTCTTCTTCCGGATAAGCAACAACGAATTTTTTTCTTCCTTTCATCCATTTTAGGAATTTTTTAACATCTTCTCTTTCAATCAATTTTTTAATAGAATATTCATCTGGATGTGATATGTATATTCCAAAATTAGCTGGATTTTTATTTATTTCTTCTAATACATTTAGCCCGTAATTATGAATGATGTGCCACCAATGTTTATAAGCACGTGAGGAATAAAAATTTTTGTAAAGTATTCCTGTTTTAAAAATATCGTCCATATCTATATTTCCGCCGATATATGTTCTCCATGTTCTTTCAAAGCCTTCTGGCATTATATAAGTGTGATGTTTATCCAAATCATCTGATACATAAAGAGAGAGAATATACGCTCCCTTTTTCACAACATCAGGCAACTGTTTAATTTTCTTTTTAATCTCTTCTTCAATATGAATGGCTCCATTATTCTCTATCTCTGCTCTAATTGCTTCCCCTATAGATATTTCCGCATCACTCAATTTGTCATACATTCTGTTGATTCCTATATTTTCTAAATCTGTTTTCACTTTATCTACTTCAGAATACATTTCCTTCCCAAAAATTAGCTCTGCTGTCTCATAAACTTCATTTATAGAAAGATTATACGAAAACATATGAAGAATCCATAATTTATGGGGATCAGGGCTATATCCTTGAACAAGCTTTTTAATTTTAGATGGAATCTTCGGGTAATCTAATTTTTCTATAATCTTTTTTCTAATAAATTCGGACCAATTAATATCAGTTTTTTCATTCATTCTTTTCTTTATCTCATCTGGAATTCTTATTCCTAATTGTGCCATTTTATCACCATTTGTATAATATGTTTTTCATATATAAACTTTTTTGTTTATCATTGGTAACAAAGTTAAATATTGATTAGATGACTTCATTTTTCACCAATTTTAAATAACTTTTATGTTTTACAAATGTGGAGACTTGGAAATCTCGTTTCGCATTTTTGATGGCTGCGATTGGCTCTGCTGTAGGATTGGGAAACATATGGCGCTTCCCTTATGTTGCCTACGCTAACGGAGGCGGCGCCTTTTTGCTTCCATATATTGTTGCCATGTTCACAGTTGGCATTCCATTGCTCATAGCTGAATTTTCTGTTGGAAGCATCTTCAGGAAGCCTGCACCTGCAGCTATTGCAAGCATAGATTCAAGCAAAGAATGGATAGGATGGCTTGGTGTTTTTTCAGCATTCATTATATCCATTTACTACGCTGTTTTGATGGCTTGGTGTCTCTGCTATCTATTCCATTCTCTTGGACTTGTATGGGGGAGCAACACTTCTCAATTTTTCTTTAACAAATTCCTTCATTTAACGAGTGGCCCTTCCATTCTCGGAAAAATGAATCCACAAATTTTCTTCGCATTGCTTTTCATATGGGCTTCCATCTATCTCATTTTATACAAAGGTGTTAAATCGATAGGGAAGGTTGTCGCCATTACTGTTCCTCTTCCCACAATTTTACTTCTAATTTTAGTTTTACGCGGCATAACGCTGCCAGGCTCATCCATTGGCTTGAATTTCTATCTCTCTCCAGATTTCTCAAAAATTTTCTCTCCCTCTGTGTGGCTTGCTGCCTACGCCCAGACATTCTTTTCTCTCTCGCTTGCGCAAGGAATAATGATACTGTATGCAAGCCACACAGAGGGAG
>JAGGYX010000128.1 GCA_021162305.1 Thermoplasmata archaeon
TAGGATATGTTGTATTCTTTCCCCTTATTAATTTCACATTTTCCTCTATCGTATCAAGTAATATTTTCACTATTTCTTCTTTTAGTTGTTCATTCATCCCATCCCTCCAATGGATGAGATTTAAACAACTATTTAAAAATTAACCGAAAAAATTTACTTTCCGAAGTACTGAATGTTATAGAAAATTGTGATGTCTCCAATTGCAAAGCCTACGCCATAACTTTAGATTTTTCTGAGTACTGCACCGTTTCAAATTGCAAACTCGAAAAATCAATGAATGGTATAAAATTATCTCATTCAAGCCATAATGAGTTTTATGGAAATATAATAACAGAAAGTCTTGGAAGTGGAATAGTTCTTTTTCCTTATTCGGATGGAAATATAGTTTCATACTGTCATTTATACAATAATGGCTACAATGGAATATATATGAGAGAATGCAAAAATAATCAGGTGGAAGGAAATATAATAGAAGAAAACAACAGAAACGGAATATACATGGAATCATCAAATGCAGTTAACATAACAAGATGCGATATTGTGAAAAACAAGCAGTGCGGAATATATTTAATGAAATGCTCAGAAATAACTGCAAATTACAACAACATATATGATAATGGTTTTGGAATAGGAATATTTGCCAATGAAAGCCATTGTGACGCACGCTACAATTATTGGGGAACCATATTTGGGCCAATAACTTTTGGATTGCTCGGAGACGGAATCAGGCAGGCTGGAGATGCCAGCATACAATTTTCCCATGGAGCATTTTCAAGATTGGATGATCCGCCATTAAATTTATCTATGCAAATTTCTATCAGCAATATGAAAGTCAAGTTACCATATGGAAAAGGTTTTTTAGAAGCAGATATTCCAGATGAAAATTTATTGCAGATTGTATATCCAAATGAACTGAAGCCAGAGAAGAGTGCAACCCGATATATAAAAGAAGCTTTGGAAAAACCGATGGGAGTGCTGCCATTAAAAAAGCAGGCTAAAAAGGGAATGAGGGTTGCTATTGTTGTCGATGACTATACAAGACCATGTCCAACATGGGAAATGATGCCCTTTGTTATTCATGAACTGGAGCAGCAGGGGATAAAAAAGGATGATATTCTTGTTATATTTGCAACAGGAACACATCGTGAAGTTAGGCATGAGGAAGCGGTCCGCCTTTTGGGAGGAAATTATGCAGATGAACTTGAATATATAAGCAATAATTGTAAAGGCAATGATTTCACATATATTGGCACAACCTCTCGTGGAACAGAAGTAAAAATAAAAAATGCTTTTTTGGAAGCGAACTTAAAAATTTTGCTTGGAGACGTCGAAATACATTATTTTGCTGGCTATGGAGGCGGAAGAAAAAGCATTTTGCCAGGCATCGCTCATTATTCAACCATACAGCATAATTATACCACAAACTTCTTTCATCCAATGGCCAAGCCCGGCATCCTTGATGGTAATCCAATGTATGAAAACATGACAGAAGCAGCTCGGTTGGCAAAGCCAGATTTTTGTTTAAATGTTGTCCAAAATGCAAACCATGAGATAGTTGGTGCATTTGCAGGCGATTTCGATATGGTGTTGAGAAAAGGGGCAGCTTTGGTTGACAAAATGTATAAAGTCAAGGTGAAAGAGAAGGCAGACATTGTTATCACCGCCGCCGACGGCAACCCGCATGATGTAAATTTATATCAGGCGTATAAGGCGATACATCTTGGATTGAATGTTATTAAGGACAATGGAATTTTAATTTTAGTAGCTGAATGTCCCGACGGACATGGTTCGGAGCCATATTATGAGTGGATGAAGAAATATAAAACAAAGGAGGAAATGAAGGAGCAACTAAGCAAGGAATTTATTCCGGGAGGACATAAAGCATTTTATCATTTAAAGGCTATGGACAAAGCAAAGCTATTCATAATATCAAAAATGGATAGAAAAATGCTTGA
This sequence comes from Thermoplasmata archaeon, assembly GCA_021162305.1. Lineage (GTDB taxonomy): Archaea > Thermoplasmatota > E2 > UBA202 > JdFR-43 > JAGGXW01. The sequence continues at coordinate 1,956 of JAGGYX010000128.1, forward strand.
AGATGTGTTCAGAATGAATGTTTTTGATAGCGTTAACGAGGCAATAAAAGAAGCAATAAGAATAAAAGGAAAGGATGCAAAAATTTTAGCTATACCGCGTGGCACAACAACGCTTGTTGTATAACTACGCTATTTCTTTTATCATCTTCTTATATTTTTCTGCCATTTCTCTTGCAATTCTTTCATCTTTTGATTGAGAATATATCCTTATTATTGGCTCTGTTCCAGAAGGTCTAATCAAAACCCAGCCATTTTCAAAGAAAATTTTGATTCCATCTGTATAATCAGCGTTTCCTTCCACCTTTTTCTTCAATTTTTCCATAACTTTTTCCTTTTCCTTACACTCAACCTTTGTTTTCACCATTTTGTAATCTGGAATTTCTGAAATAAGCTCAGATAAGTTTTTCTCTTTCAATGCCATTAATTCAAGCATGGCAACGCTTGCCATTCCTCCATCTCTGCAATACTGATGCTCTGGAAATATTAACCCGCCGTTTTCCTCTCCTCCAAAAGTAGCTTTTATATCAATCATTTTTCTTGCCACAATTGGAGAGCCAACTTTTGTGTATACGACGCTTCCCCCTTTTGATTTAACATATTCTTCTACGCAACTTGATGTCGAGACAGGCGTTACAACAACACCTCCTTTCTTTTCCACTTTATATCCTGCCATCAATGCAAGACTTTTATCCCCATGGATGAAATTTCCTTTCTCATCAACAAAAATTGCTCTATCAGCATCGCCATCAAAAGCGATTCCAATGTCAGCTTTCATTGATTTCACTGCCGCTATCAAATCTTTTATATTATCCAGCGTCGGCTCGGGCTGGCGGGCTGGAAAATTCCCATCTGGATGAGCATTCAGGCTAACAACAGTAGCTATCTCTCCAATTAAATAGGGCATTGTAAAGCATGCTGCTCCATTCCCGCAGTCAACAACAACCTTGAAACCATGCTTTTTTATCTCTTCCTTTTTTATTAAATCGAGTACGCCTTCAATATAAAAGTCTGTCACATCTATGTCATATACTTTGCCAATTTCGTTCCATGAGGCAATCTTAAAATCCTTATTGAAATAAATCCTTTCTATTTCCTCTTCCTTGCTTCTTGCAAGCTCTGTTCCATCTTTGTCTATAACCTTTATTCCATCAAATTGAGGCGGGTTATGAGAGGCTGTAATCATCACTCCAGCATCAACTTCCGTGTTTTTAACATAATATTGCAGGGCTGGAGTAGGCACAATTTTGGCATCGAAAACATTGTTGCCAGTCGCTATCAAACCAGATATGACAGCATTTTTCAACATTTCATTTGCTGTTCTTGTATCTGTTGCAATAACTATGTTTCCATTGAAATAACTTCCGATTGCTTTGCCAAGTCGTAAAGCAAGCTCGGGTGTCATGTCTTCATTTACCACGCCCCTAACTCCATTTGTTCCGAACAATCGCATGATTTGAAAACACAGAAGATATATAATTTTATTTATATCCTATTGTGCGAATAGACAGCAAAATAAAGATAAAAGTGTTTGACGGCGTTTATAAACCTGCAGAAGACAGCTATTTGTTAATAGAATCAATAGACGCAAAGGATTGCAAAAAAGCTCTTGATATGGGGTGTGGAACTGGTATAGTGGCTTTGCATCTCGCAAAATTTTGTTCTGTTGTAGCTGTAGATGTGAATGAAAAAGCTGTTGAAAATACAATATATAATGCAAGATTAAATGGAATTGATTTGAAAGTGGTGAAAAGCAATCTTTTCTCCAACATATATGAAAAGTTCGATGTCATAGTTTTCAATCCTCCATATCTTCCAACAAAAGGTGAGGACATAGCATGGGATGGTGGCAAGCATGGCATCGAGGTATTAAAAAAATTTTTCAAGAGTGCATGGAGGTATTTAAATGAAAATGGAAGAATTTATTTTATAGCGAGCAGTCTTTCTGGCATAGATAGACTGATTAAAAAATTCCCTGTATATGAATTTAAAAAACTTGAAGAAAGAGCATTCTTTTTTGAGAAAATATATGCATATATGGCTAAGCCAATTCAATAGCCAGTTGCAGACAAGAAAAAAAATCGTTGATTGTATGAAGCAAAGATAAAGCTTCCCCCTCGCATTTTGCAACAATATATTTTCCCTCTACATGGCTTTCAATATATCTCTCATTGTCTATCTTCAAAGCTTCATTGATAATCCTCGCTTTTTCCTCACTTCCACAATCAATTTTTACTGACAACTTCATAGAATTTCACCAGCCTTTCTGCCATTTTAACAATATCATATTTTTTAGCATGCTCCCTGCATTTTTCTCTCATGCTTCCATTCTCTATTGCCATAACTATTTTTTCTGCCAGCTCTTTTTCATTTCCTGCCTCAAATAAATAGCCTGTTTCACCATCGATAACAAATTCTGGGATGGCTCTGGCGCGGGCAGCCACAACAGGGGTGCCAGCCGCCATGGCTTCGAGGGCGACTATTCCTTGAGTTTCATATGTGGATGGGAAGGCAAAAACACTTGCAGCATTATAATAATTCGGCAGTTCCTCATCTTTAATGAAACCTGTGAAAATTACGCTCTTTTGAAGCCCCTTCCTTTCAACTTTTTTTATAAGTTCTTTTTTATATGGTCCTTCCCCGCCTATTAAAACAACTGCATCCACTTTTTTGTTTATTAGCGGAAATGCTTCTATGAGCAAATCAATATTTTTTTCTCTTACTATTCTTCCAACATGCAATATTATTGGCTTCTGATACCTCTCTTTCAATTTTTCTCCATTTCCATTTTCAAATCTTTTGACATCTATGCCAGTTGGAATAACTTCTATTTTATTATGAAATTTTTTTAATTTGCCTGCAACATAATTGCTTGGAGCAATAACGGCATTGCATCTTCGGAAATACCATTTAAGCCATATATTCAGCATTTTTCTTGTAAAATCCTGCATCCCTTCAGAGAAAAAATATACTGAATCCTGAATAAAAGTATGATATGTGAAAATGAGAGGCAAAGAATTGAAATGCGACGCCGTAACAGCATATGTTCCAATAACGCCGGGAGAGTGAGAATGTATTATATCTATTTCCAGCTCTCTAACAATCTTTGCAACTTTTTTTGAAAATATTGGCAAAAGAGAAGCGATTCTGTAATCAGGATATTTTGAATATGCTCTTGATTTGAAATAAAATATGTTTTTATCTCGTCTGTTCTTCTCGCCTGGAGCAAATATATATATGTTGTGTTCTTTTTCCAGAACTTTTTTAAAAGAGAGCAACGAGTTTACAACTCCATCTCTTGTCGGAAGCCATGTATCGGTAAACCATGCTATTTCCATTTTAATCCAGTTATTTTCAAAGCAAGTAAGAGAGAAATCAGGGCTATTGCCTCTCCTCCTATTACATCTGTAAGCCAGTGTATGCCGAGATATAGTGTTGCGACTGGTATTGATATTGCCATTAATATGGCAGCATAGGCATATCTTTTATATCTGGATATGAAGGCAGTATATGCCATTACAGCTGACAATGCAGAATGAAGGCTTGGAAAGCAATTGTTGAGGGTCGTGAATCTATAAAATATGGGAAGCACAGAAGGCCATATCTCCTGTAATCTAAAAGAGACTGCCTTTCCCGTATACCATGCATAATTGGAAGATGCCCACCATACATCATGGACAGGGAAAAATAGAAGGAATGGCATTGAAATTGAAATTACAAGTGCATATGCAGCTACAACAAGCTTGAGAGCATTTATGTCTTTCGATATGATATATAGCAGAGGAGTAAAATAGAGGAGGAATGGAAAACCAATCATATATACCAGCACAAAATAGTAGTCAAGAATTGGATTTCTTATACTCTGAAACAAAGCTACAATATTGCCTTCTAAATCATAAATTTTTTTTGTAAAATCAACTGAGATGGAAGAAGATATAATTGGGTCTATTTTTATCTCAGCCATATGAAGCATAAAAACTGAAAAGAATATTAGGAGGAATATTAAAAAGTATGGCAAATCATTTTTTGTCAAATTTTGCCTTCTTTCCCTGAATATAAATGCCCCTATAAAAGAAACTGTTGCATTTATTGCGAGCCACACAACCCAAATCTTCATTGCAGTTATATTCTAAAAACTTTTAAGTATTTTTCTAAATAAAATTAAATAAAAAGGGGGAAAGATTACTTCAGTCCAAGAATCATTGGACCAAGCAAGAAGCCGCTTGCTTTGGCAGTTGCTCCTCCAGCATTAATATTTACTGTTATCTTTCCAATTCCAAGCACAAGACCGCTGCTTATTGTTACACTTTCTCCTGCTGCAAGCGTTGAAATTGTGCCCTCAGCATGTTTTCCAAGGATTACCAAGCCGCCAGAAACATCGATACTCCATGGAATATTTTCTGCATCCTGTGTTCCAACATTTGCTACTGTTGCTGTTATTCCCATTCCACCAGATACACTCTGGATGACAATTCTTGGAGCTGGAATTGGTGAGTAGTATATATCGAGATTGCCATCTCTATTATCTGTCCATACTATGCCTCCTGCAGATATGTCAACGCTTCCGTCTCCTGCGACAACACTTCCAGCATTGTCATTTATCTGAACCGGGTCGCTCCATGTGGCGCCGCCGTCCTTGGATATGGCAAGATAGAGATTTCCATTGCTTATATAGGCAACATAGACATTGTTCCCGCTAACATAGACAGTTGGATTCATTTCATCAACAAGCTGTTGCCCTGCTACCACGCTATCGCTCCATGTTGCAGCGCCATCGCTGCTATACTTGCATTTTATGTCCCAGTCTCCATATGTGCTTTTCATCATATATACAACGACAACATTGTCTCCTGAGCTATCAACTTCTGGGTCACATGCATCAAAGTTTGGATCCTGGACCAGATAATACTGTGTTGGCACAAATTCAATGTCATCCTGCTCTGGTGGAATGCATTTTTTATATACTATCTCAGAATGCCCTGTTGTTCCATTTAAATGCTCGCTGACAAAGTGGAAGTAATCATTTTCACTCCATGCCGGGTCTGAATCATGGTGTGGAGACATATCCAAGTTTTTAGCTGGAGCTGTCTTCAATACCGATTCGGCATCCCAGTTGGAAACTGAGCTAACGTACATTCCATTGTCATCCACATCAAGCCACCATAACATTATTCCCTGATACATTCCCTGGTCATCATCAACCATTCCGAGTATTGGACCTGTGGTATCAAAGCTATATTCATGGAACCACATGTCATCCTCTACACACATATCACTTGCTCCTGGTCTGCTTCCGTCCGTCCATATTAGAGCTGTCCATGTTGTATCATCTGTTACATCATCTATTACTATGGCAGCACCTGCATCTCTTGTTGGATCAAGAGAATCGACCCATAAACCATTCCACTGTGGTCCTTCATAACTGCTTCCATGCATGTAGCCAATATCAGCATAATATTGGAATCCGTCTATTTGAACTACTCCGCTATTCCATGTTGCTCCATTGTCAGTTGAGTATGCCAAGCCTATGTCTCCATCAACTGCACTTATTTCATGTGTCCATACAGCAACTATGTTGCCACTTCCATCTACAGTTATAGCAGGCAAATAGTCATCTTCTGGGCTACTTGTGCTTAATAAAACGGGTCCCGCGTTTGCTGTAGCTATTGAGCTCCCGAATATTTTATATGTAAAATCTCCTTTTTCTCCGTTCATCAGAATTTCATTCATATTGCTTGCCTTGTTTGCCTGTCCACTGATGACAGGCATTGCTGCTGTTAACATTATTGCAGCCAATACACCTACCCATATTTTTTTTCCTTTCATTTTTCGCCTCCAAATATATATAAATTTTGGTTTATATAATTAACTATCATAAGGAGAGACTGCCAAACGCTATCGTAACATTTTTATTTTCCTTCCAATCTTTTTAGATATGAAAAAAAAGCTCGGCAGGGAGGAGGCAAAGAAAAGGATAGAATGGTTGCGTAAGGAGATATGGCGTCATAACTATCTCTACTATGTTCTGAATAAGCCAGAGATAAGTGATGAAGAATATGATAAACTTATGGAAGAATTACGCCAGCTTGAAGAAATGTATCCTGAATTTATTACTCCTGACTCGCCGACACAGCGTGTTGGGGCGCCTCCCGCCAAAGAGTTCAAGACCGTTCGCCATGTCAAACCAATGTTGAGCTTGGATACAGCACATAAAGAGGAAGAGGTGGAAGCTTTTGATAAAAGGATTAAAAGAGAGCTTGGCATAAATGAAGTTGAATATGTTGCCGAGCCAAAATTGGATGGGTTGAGTGTAGAGCTTGTATATGAAAATGGAAGATATGTTAGAGGCTCAACAAGAGGCGATGGAATAAATGGAGAAGATGTTACAGAGAATATAAAAACAATAAAAGCTGTTCCTCTGGTCCTCAGAGGAGAGGAGCTTTCAATTCCAAGAATGCTTGCTGTGAGAGGTGAGGTCATAATGCATATTGATGATTTTGAAAAATTGAACAAAGAATTGATTGAAAAAGGGGAGGAGCCACTTGCAAATCCTCGTAATGCAGCTGCTGGCTCGTTGCGGCGACTTGACTCTCGTGAGACGGCTCAGCGTCCTCTCGACATTTTCTTTTATGAAGTTATGTTGGTTGAAGGCCATGAAATCGATACCCAATGGGATGCCCTGCAGGCTTTGAAAAAGTGGGGACTGAAAGTTAATCCATATGTGAGGAAGTGCAGGAATATTGAAGAGGCGATGGAATACCATGATGAAATGGAAAAGAAGAGAGAAAATCTTAAATATGAAATAGATGGCATCGTTATTAAAGTAAATAGATTTGATTACCAGGAAAAACTTGGAGTGAAAACAAGGAGTCCAAAATGGGCAATCGCCTATAAATTTCCACCTCGCAAGGAGGAAACGCAGATTCTTGATATAGTTGTTCAAGTTGGAAGAACGGGTATACTCACGCCTGTTGCACTACTCAAACCAGTTGATGTTAAAGGAGTTACTGTATCAAGGGCGACATTGCATAATGAGGACTATATTAAGGAGAAGGATATAAGAATTGGAGATTGGGTAAGAGTGGCGAGAGCTGGAGATGTTATTCCAGAAGTCATGGAGGTAATAAAGGAAAGGAGGACAGGGAAAGAAAAATCATTTAAAATGCCTACTCGCTGCCCAGTTTGCGGGAGCGAGGTTGTAAAAGAAGGAGCATATTATCGCTGTACCGCTGGCTTATCATGCCCAGCTCAGTTGAAACGTGCAATAGTGCATTTTGCATCAAAGAATGCAATGGATATAGAAGGCTTGGGAGGGCAAACTGTTGATATGCTTGTTGAAAAAGGCTTAATAAAAAGAATAAGCGATATATATCGCCTTAAAAAAGCTGATTTGCTTCGCCTCCCCAGATTTGCTGAAAAATCTGCCAAGAATCTTATTGAAGCAATAGAAAAAAGCAAGGAGCGTGGTTTAGCTCGTTTGATATATGCTCTGGGCATTCCAAATGTTGGAGAGCATACAGCCAAAATACTTGCAGAAAAATTTGGTAGCATAGACAAGCTAATGAATGCAAGTATGACGGAGCTTCTTTCAATAAGAGAGATTGGTCCTGAAACAGCAGAGAGTATAATTAATTTTTTCAAAGAAGAAAGGAATAGAAAGGAAATAGATGAACTGAAGAAACTTGGATTAAAAATGGAATATGAAGAAGAGAAAGGAAAGTTAAAGGGCAAAAAATTTGTTTTTACGGGCTCGTTAAAAAGCATGACAAGAGGAGAAGCAAAAGCCCTTGTGGAAGAACTTGGAGGAGAGGTTTTAAATACTGTAAGCAAGAGCGTTGATTATGTTGTAGTGGGAGAGAAGCCTGGCTCTAAATATGAAAAGGCAAAGGCATTAGGGGTGAAAATAATAGATGAAAAAGAATTCAAAAAGATTGTTGGAATAGAAGAAGAGGAAGAAAAATTAATCCCACTGGATAAATTTATAGGAGGGAAGAAATGAAAAATAAAATATGGACCCCATACAAAATATGGGATGAAACAAAATGGTTTCTAAATTTTGATAAATTACTGAAAAAAGTAAGGGGTAAAGATTAAATTAATCCCTTTTCCTTCAATTCCTTGCTTATCTTTTTTATTGCCTCCTCCACCTCCTTATTCTTTCTTGCTCCGGTGCATACAAGTTTTCCAGAGCCGAACAATAGTAAAACAACAGGAGGCTCATCCATTCTGTAAACCAATCCTGGAAACTGCTCTGGCTCGTATTCAATGTTTTCCAGTCCCAAAGCGAGAGCTATTTCATTTAAATTAAGCTGTGCATGAAGGTTTGCAGAAGCAACGATATTCTGCACTTCTATGGTTGGCTTTTTATAAACCTTTATGCCCGCCGCCGCCACCTTCTCGCAGACCTTTTTTATTGCCGCCTCAACATCTTTTATGGTTTTTCCTCCAGTGCATACGACTTTTCCACTCCTGAAAATGAGTGCAGCTGTTTTTGGTTTGGCAAGGCGTAAAACAAGTCCTGGAAACTGCTCTGGTCTGTAATTGCTTTCAGGCAATGATTTCTTGAGTTTTTTTAAATCAATTTCTCTGGCGATTGTGGTAGAAGCAACAACATTTTCTATTCTGATATCAACCATATAAATCAACATTATATATATATGGTGTTTATAAATGTGTCTAATCTTTACATTGCCAACTTCACAAAGGCTAAAATATAAGTATAAGCATGTATTCCAGATTTTATGGAAATAGTAGTCGAATCTCTGAATGCTGTGCCTATCGAAAAGCAAAAAGTGGAAATAGTGGAAAGAAAAGGCATAGGTCATCCTGATTCAGTAGCAGATGGACTCGCCGAAACAGTATCGCGGGCACTATCAAAAGAATATCTCCAGAATTTTGGCTATATTTTGCACCACAATACTGATGAATGTCAAATTGTCGGCGGGCAAAGTCAGCCCCAATTTGGAGGAGGTGTAATAATAGAGCCAGCTTATATACTGCTGGTAGGAAGGGCAACAGCTTTGCATAACGGAAAGAGAATGCCCATAAGAGCAATTTCTGTTAAAGCAGCACATGAATATTTGGAGAAAAATTTCAGAAATTTGAATGCAGATACCGATGTTGTCATAGAATCAAAAATATGGGAAGGCAGCCAGGATTTAAAAAGCGTTTATGACCCTCGTCGCATGCTTGCCAATGATACATCAGTTGGAGCGGGATATGCTCCATTAAGCGAGACAGAAAAGCTAACTTTGCAACTTGAAAGATTTATAAACATAAATCTGAAGAAGTTTCCAGAGATAGGAGAAGATGTAAAAGTAATGAGTGCAAGAAAGGAAAATAAGATTGATGTAACTGTTGCAATAGCAATGGTTGACCGCTATATTCCTGATGCAACCCATTATATAAGCGTAAAGGAGCAGATAAGGGAAGAGCTTGCTGACTATGCAACAACTCTAACAGATAAGGAAATTAGCCTTGAAATAAACACCGCAGATGACTATGAGAAGGGCGTATATTATCTCACCGTTACAGGCTTATCAATGGAAAATGGAGATGATGGAAGCGTTGGCAGAGGAAATCGCCTCAACGGCTTAATAACTCCAAATCGTCCTGTATCTATGGAGGCGCCAGCTGGCAAGAATCCGGTGACGCATGTTGGAAAGCTTTACAATATAACTGCAATGAGAATAGCAGATGCGATAGTAAGAGAATATGATGATGTTGAAGAAGCTTATGTTAAAATGCTATCGCAGATAGGAAGACCAATAAAAAATCCTCTTATTGTTGGCATTTCAATTGTGGGCAAACTCCCAGATTCTGGTGTGGAGGAAATTGTAAAAGAGCATATCGAAAAAATAGATAAAATAAAAGATGACATATTATCTGGAAAAATAACTGTATTTTAAGGGCGGGGCGGGATTTGAACCCGCGTATGTGGATCTGCAGTCCACCACCCTGCCTCTAGGTGACCCGCCCATACGTTTAATTTGCTTTGCCTTTTAATCTTTTTCCATCTTCATTGTTGCAAGAAGGGAAGCAGCAAGAACGGCGAGAAGGGCGCCATATATAAATGTTAAATCTGGCATCACATCCCATAGTATGCCTGCCATCATTCCCGCTGGTAATGTGGCTATGCCTGTAGAGGCTTTAAAAATTCCCTGAGCTGTCCCTTTCCATCTGCTTAAATCGGCTGCATAGGCTCTTTGATTGCCTTCTATTAATGCATACATTATGCCATATAAAATGAAAAGGAAAATGGTGGTAACGATAGCGAAAATTTCAGATATATATGCAATAAGCATGAATCCAATACATATGAATGAAAATAAAAGATAGCCAATTACTATAAGAATCCTCCTTCCTATTTTATCACTCAGCTTTCCAAAATACGTTGAAAGAGAGGCATATACAACATTGAATAAAGCATACATGAGCAGGGCTATAACAACGCCATTCAATCCAAATCCATTAAAGATTTTTGACGCTCTCCAGAGAAAAAAACCATATGTGAAATTTCCAAGATAAAAGATCGTCGCAACAAATGTGAATTTTTTCATGGCATCATTTATTTCTATTTTTTCCTTTTTACCTTCTTTTTTTTCTTCTTTGAGCATGTATATTGGAGGGATGGCAAAAAAAGCAATGATGGCAGCTATCAAAAGAATCTGTCTGTAATCCAGTTTGAATATCCATAAAAAAATGAAAGCAAGCAAGCTTCCAGCTATCGCCCCAGCCGTATCCATGGCACGATGAAAACCAAAAGCTTTGCCTCTGTCCTCCACATATCTCTCGCCAATGAAGGCGTCGCGAGGCGCTCCCCTTATGCCTTTTCCAGCTCTTTCTATTCCTCTTAAAACCAAAAGATGCCACCACGCCTGCGAAACTGGAAATAAAAGCTTCGATAGTGCAGAAATTGTATAGCCTGATGAAATGAATATCTTTCTTTTGCCAATTCTATCTGATAAAATACCGGAGAAAAAGTTCATCATACTTGCCAGTGCTGTTCCAAATCCCATGATTAAGCCAAGAGCAATACCAGAGCCAATCGAGGGTGATAAAGCAAATATAAAAAATGGAAGCACAGGCATAATGGCTTCACTGCTCATATCTGTGAAAAAGCTGATTAACCCCAGCAATATTATATCTTTTCCAAGTTTTCCCATTATAAAGGAATATAATATCCATTTTTAATTTTGGTGTTTATAATTACAACCTCTTTTTCTGAAAAGATATATTGTAACGAGAAATAAACCTAATGATAGCCACGGAATCTGGTATATATGTTCCTGTTTTTCGATTCTATTTTTATATCCGGGGGTTAGAAATGATTCTTTAAGGGGAGGAATTCGTAGCCCTTTTTCTGGTACACTATCCGAATTAATGGAGATTCCATTTATAACAATGTGCTCGGGTATATTATCACATGTTACTAACGATGACGGCATTACCAACATTTCCACTATTGCCAATACCAACAATACTTTCTTCATTCCATCAATATTACTATAATGCGATTTTTTATATAATTCTCATCAGGCAAAAAATGTTCTATGAAAACAGTGAAAGGAAGGGCTTGACAGCATTTATCTAGGCATGGCAGCGGAGGGAACAGGAAACAAGTTTATTATGTGTACTTCTATTTTGTCTACAGCTGCAGCTCCTGCATTTCCATAACGAGCGGCTACTGTTATTCTATATCTTTCTACTCCAAGCCCTATAGCAAATGATGACCATTTCCATTCATAGGGTGACTCATAAACAACTTTCCTTGGCTCCAAATCATAGAGATTGGGTCCGTTTAGATAAAATTCTACTCTATCAACCATCTCTTCTCCGTACTCTATTTTAGCAATAACTGTTATACCACCTATTATAAAAGGTGAATTTGTTGGAAAAATTTCTCTATCTAACAAGTAAAAATAATTCTGAGGCCTAATCAATGTTATTTTTGGAGGTACGTAATCCCCACATCTTACAATCCACCCATCTTGAAAAGAGATCCTACCTCCTTTTTCACCTGCAATAAGATAATAGCTTCCATCGCTAACAACGGCGTTTGCAAACTCTCTATCCCTTGTTCCGCATGTTTTATTCCATATTTCATTTCCATTTTCATCTATTTTTATAAGCCAAACATCCCATCCTCCTTTCCCATAGGAAGATGTACTTCCAACTAGAATAAATCCATCATTTACTTGGATTATCTTTCTTAATTCATCGTCACGTTCCCCACCATACTTTTTTTCCCATAATAATTTTCCGTTTTTATTTATCTTCAAAATCCATCCATCAAAATTTTCTCCCTTCTGTCTTCCAGAATAACCCACTAATAAATAACTATTTGTTAATTTGATAACATCTTCTATACTATCAAAACCATCTCCACCAAATGTTTTATTCCATTCTTCGCTATTTATTTTCGGGTGATTATCATTTACTTTTTCATTCATTAAAATCATGGAAAAATTAAAATGCCAAATATTCCCACATTTACCAATATTTTCTTCATTTTTCTTTTAACCAATTTATTCATTTAAGTTTTTTGCCGAGCCTAAAATGGGATATAAATAAAATGGGGGGAGATGATCATGGCCAAGGATATTCATATTGCTAACGATGAACAAAATTGTCCTGTGAAGACAATATCTATTCTGCCTCCCGCCGCCGACACGAAAAAAACAAAAATGAAAAGGAAGGGCTTGACAGCATACCGCCTTTTACATTTTCATGCCAAAAAATTATTTAATGGAAAAATATTTCACATTAAGCCCCGGTGGTGTAGCGGTTATCATGCGGGCCTGTCGAAAAGCCCCTTTGGAAAAGATGCTTTACTCCCAAAGGACCTTTGCCGATAGCCCGCGACCCGAGTTCAAATCTCGGCCGGGGCGCTTTTTATTGTATCTCATATAAAAATGCTGAAAACTTTTTATACCCCTGCTAATTTCACTGCATTTAACCATGCCTCAAAAAGTTTATTTACTGCTCTGCATTTTAAATCAGTTTTTGGGGAGGAAAAAGAATGGATGAAGATATATTCAAGGGTCTACTATCATCAAGCAAAATATTCAAAAATAAGGAAGTGCTGCGTCCTTCCTATGTCCCGAATTTTTTGCCGCATAGAGAGAAGCAGATAAAAGAACTTGCTTCAATACTTGTCCCAGCTTTAAGAGGGGAAACACCATCAAATGTTTTTATATATGGAAAGACTGGCACTGGCAAAACAGCTGTTGCAACATTTACAGGCAAAAAATTAAGAGAGAAAGGGGAGGAAATGAATGTTCCAATTCATTTCATATACATTAATTGCGAAATTGTTGACACGCAATACAGAATATTGCAGAATATTACAAATCATTTCATAAAAGGATGGAATGAACGCATTCCTTTTACAGGATGGCCTACAGATGAAGTATATTCGAGGCTCATAAAATCAATAGATAAGGCAAGAGGAGTTACTATTATTGTGCTGGATGAGGTGGATAAAGTTAAAGGAGATGAAGTGCTATATAACCTTTCGAGAATAAACAATGATTTAAAAGAAGGAAAGGCATCTGTAATAGGTATATCAAATGATTTGAAATTCACAGAATTTTTGGACCCAAGAGTAAAATCATCCCTTGGAGAGGAAAATCTTGTTTTCCCTCCATATACTGCTGATGAACTCCAAGATATCCTCAATGAGCGGGTTAAAATAGCATTTAAGGAAAATACGGTGGAAGAAAGTGTCATAGCTTTGTGTGCTGCGAAAGCAGCGCAGGAGCATGGCGACGCAAGACGAGCCTTAGATTTGCTGCGCGTTTCAGCAGAGATTGCAGAAAGGCTCGGTGATGATGTTGTCAAAGAAAAGCATGTGAGGCTTGCAGAAGATAAAATAGAGCTTGATAGAATAACAGAGATTATAAGGACATTGCCAATTCAAACAAAAATTGTTTTGATGGCTGGAGTAATTGGAATTGAAGCTTATGAGGAGCTTAATACTGGCGACTTATACAATATTTATAGAGATATTTGCAGAGAAGGAGGATATAATGTGCTTACTCAACGAAGAATTGCTGATATAATTTCCGAATTAGATATGATGGGAATTTTGAATGCGAGAGTTATTTCAAAAGGAAGATACGGAAGGACAAGGCAGATTGAAATTTCCATGCCCTCTAAAATAAAGGAAATACTTGAGAGAGATTCTTCAATCCCGAGAATGAAGAATTATGCTCCAAAGCAATCAAAGCTTGATTACATTGGCTAAATTCTCCTTTTCTCTCTCCAGTTTTTTATGAAATTATAGATGTCCAATGATGATGGAAGAACTATTATGAAGAATAAAGATATGCCCAGGCAAATCCACTCATCTTTTGGAGCCACAGCATATCCTATTTTGACTGCATCATCTCCCTTATATCCCCATTGTCCTTCTGTATTGCCAGGTGGAAAAACAAGCTTTATTAAACCAAACCATGGAAGCTCGCCTCTTGCTTTTCCAACAATCCATTTAAGTTGAACAGGCTGCTCACATATTCCTCCATTTGGTGTCTGGTCAGGGTATTCATTATTGTCTCCTTTCGTTATAAATCCGCTATACTTTGGCTTATAACCGCTTAAATGCAAATCTGGAATATCAACGCTTGTTGCACCATGTATTCCATATTCTGGCACATCATATGTGTCATCACTATTTTTTTGAACCCAGCATATGGCACGATGAATGATTGGTGTTCTGTCTGTGTCTCCCATTGGATAATATATTATTACATCTCCATAGTCGCCATATGTTTTATGCTTTGTATGAGGATGCTGTGGGTCTCCTCTTGTTATAATATCATTTTTGCTATAAACCTTTTTTACTAAAACCAAATCACCGGGGTCAATTGTCCCAATTCTTCCAAATGGCTCATTGTCATGCATCATGCTGCTTGATGTAACAACAACCATTGGCGTGTGAGGAAATTGTCCGGTATAAGCCCATAGTGCCGCAAGTATCACTCCAACAATTGCAATTGCAATGATGACGTCGCGAATAAGCATTATTGTTTTCTCCTGCAAATTTTCCATTAAGGCTGAAATTGTCTCACCTTTATATTACTTTTCTTTAAGATTTCCTTTGATAATTCATCTGGATAATCATTTAAAAATACAACTTCTTCTATCTCAGCATTAACAATCATTTTTGCACATACGCTGCAGGGAAAATGAGTTACATATAACGTGGCTCCTTTTATTGAAACCCCAAAAACAGCTGCCTGAATTATTGCATTTTGCTCGGCATGCAATCCAAGGCAAAGTTCATGTCGCTCTCCCTCTGGAATTCCAAGCTTTTCCCTTATACAACCAATTTCATCACAATGTGGAAAGCCTTTGGGAACGCCATTGTAACCTGTTGATAAAATATGTTTTTCTTTAACTATTACAGCACCTACTTGGCGGCGCAGACAGGTAGAGCGTTTGGCAACAATTTTTGCTATTTCCATGAAATATTCATCAAAGCTGGGACGTTGCAGTTTTTGCATGCATGAATATAAAATTTTCTTAAAACAACTATCGTAAAATTTATATACTGAAATTAGCTATCAATTTGATAGCAAAATGATGACAAAAAATGGAATGCGGTGCCCCGAATGCGGGAGCGAGATGATAAAGCATGAGTTTGGAGATAGAGTATACTATGTATGCAAGAAATGTGGGAAGGAAATTGTAATGCCATTGTCATTCCTCTAAACTTATTCCATAAATCTTCTCAGGATTTTCCTTATTTATTTTATAGACATCTTCTTCGCTTATTACTCCCCTGGAAAGCAGATCATTTATTCTTCGTGGAACAGTTTTTAAAGAAAGCACAGCCCCGGGGCGGCGCGGGTCGTCGAGATAATCTGTTTCAAGCATGAAATAATGACCTTTTTCAAAAGCTTTTATGGCATACTCTTTTTTTGCAAGAACGGAAGGAAATATTCCAAAATTTTCCTCTTTTTTTATTAGAGGTGGCGAGTAATGCTTTATAATCTTGCTCCTTTCAATTCCAATTTCATCTGCCATAGCAGCGAGCTCTTTCATATTTTTTTGGGTTGCACTCTCCATATGAAGCAATACTGGCACATTTGCATCTTTTGCGAGCATCATTCCATATTTCATTATCTCTATGCTTTCCTGCCATGTGGCATCATCCACTTTAAAATGTGGTCTGCCTATTTCTCCTATTGCAATTGCCTTTCCTTCCATGCATAGCTCATATGCTTCTTCCATTCCTTTCTTCATCAATTTCATTGCCTCTTCCTTTCCAACAATTTCTTTCATTTTTACATAATCAACAGGATATGGACCGAGTGTGATAAAAATTTTAACCCCAGTTTTTTCCTCTGCTTCTTTTGCGAGTTTGATGGCATCATCGTATATACCGGCATAGCTTTTTTCTTTCAAAACTCGTCTGTAGTCTGTATATGGGCAAAAGTTAAGGTGGCTACCACCGTATCTTTTAAATTCTTTTATGGCATCAATGAAAAATCCATCTCGCCTGAGATGCATGTGGTTATCGAGGATAATCATATTTGGAAATCAATAACTGTATATATCTGCTTTCATGAACTCTCTCAGGAGGGAGGTTGCATAACAGCCCTTTGGCAGGAAAAATTGAAGGAATATGGAATTCCCATCGATTTTCCATCTCATGTTTTTCAATGGCACGAACAGAGAGCGGCGCATGCCGGGCGACGCCAGCCATGGCATATATGGCATTTTGAATTTCGCTGCTTCAACACCTTCCTCTTCCATCACTTTTGATTCTATTTCTCCCATTTCTCCTTTTGCAAGATTGGTGGCATAGCCTATTATGGCTCCACTTACGAAACATTTCCCTTTTTTCATCTCTTTGTTTACCCTTCTCTCATTTTTTTCATTTACATATGTTCCCTCGTTTGCACTAACATCTTTTATTACAATATCTCCTATAATTGCTTCATTGATTGGCAATCCTCTTTTTATTCTCATAGAAAGAATTTTATTAAAAAGATAGGATTGATATGCATGCACAAATATTCTTATCAAATTGGAAGGAAGTTTTTTAAGAGCATTTTCCCAGTCATTTGGATGTTTTGATAAATGCTCAATTATTCTTCGCTCAAAATTCAATTTTTTTGGATAAATTTTCAATGCTTCTTCAAAATCATGGGTTTCCATCAAAAATTTCCTGGCTTTATAGCTTTCTTCATCCTCTCCTTCAAATGGTTCTGCAATATATGTCATAACAGCTTTTTCAATGTCATTCTCAATAAGATATTTTCCCACTATATGTGTTATTGGGCGGGCTATCCCAAATCTCTGAACTCCAAAAAAATTGGGAAAACCGCCATATTCTTCAATCTCTTTCAAAATTTTATAGAAAGAAGAAACATTCTCAACATTTCTTATCCATGTATTAAATTTGTTTCCATATAGCATTCCACGCATTAATGGTTTGTTTGTAATATATAATGGCTCTATCTTCACATCTCTCAGCCCTGCATTTAAAATTCTTTGAAGAGGAGAGGCAAAGCTCATAAGCTGTATGCTTACAGCCCGCTTATCTTTTATTCCAGCATATCCTATTGCTTTAGGAGAAGTTTTAATGACTCTGGCAAGGTTTTCAATCAGCTTGTTTGTCTCCCAGTTTTTTGATTCTATTCTTGCAACAACATGCTTTCCTTTTGATGGCTTTGGATACACTGACACTTCCTCTACCAAAAAATCTTCTGCCTTTTCCTTAATTTTTCCTTTTATTCCCTCTCCCTTTGTCAAATATACGCTTATTCCTATGCTTTCTTCCATGGAATATTATTCCTCCAGTTGATTAAGCAATTCTTTCAATTCATTTTTTAATTCTTCTATTGCTTTCTTTAAAAAATCCCTTGCCTTTCCTTTTTTAACCCTGAGATAAAATTCAGGATTACCAATTAAAGGATGCTCCACTCTCCATTCAGCAAACTCAACTTCTTCATATTCAAGCAATTTGTTTTTCAAAGGATTAAGCAGAGTCTTCTCTCCTATAACTTCGAATTCAATTTCTTTCTCCTCATCTTTATTAATTTTTACTTCCATTATATCACCCTATCTATATTTCCTGTTCCATAATCATCTGCCATTTTCCTCTCTTCCTTCCTTCCGCAAACAGGGCATTCAAGAATATTGTCTTTTTTTATTAAAGGCTTTCTACAATTTGTGCAAAATGCTTTTATCACTCCAAACTCTTTTCCTTTAGTGGAAATCTGAATTAAAGGGTCAACTTTTACTATTCTCGCCCGCAATATGTCTCCTATCCTGTATTTTGTGCTTGGATGGGTAACGAATTCATCACTTATATTTGCAATGAAAAGGGCGGCGTCGCTTTCCCGCGCAATCTGCCTTTTTTTCCCTGCGACATGTATAATGTTTGTCAGAATGAGATTGTCCATAACCTGTTTTACCTCGCATATTACAACGTTTCCTTCCTCTAAAATCAATGGCTTGCCCGTCAATGGTTCAACCACTGCAAGCATTTTTTTTCTATCCACTTTAAATTTTCCAATCATGCTGCTCCTTATGGCTCCATTGTCTTGAAAGGTTCCCTGTCCCGGTATGAGTTCTTCTGCCATTGCAACAATGTCGCCAGGCAAAACAATGCTGCCCTCTTTAATCATACAATCCATAAAAAAGATTGCTATATATATGCTTTCATCAGGATAACGTCCTAACAGCATTTATAAAATTACCAGTATCCCCGAAAGTTAGCCAAAATCATCATTGTTAGCATGGCTTTTGGCTAACAATGATTTGGAAAATCAGCAATTTTTATTATATGACATCACAAATCTGCTTAAAATCATACTTCATTATCTCTCCTATAAAATAAA